>DJKK01000318.1 GCA_002434595.1 Alphaproteobacteria bacterium UBA6544
CTCATTTGTCTGACTGGTTTGCTGGCGCGTGCGCTGCAGCCCCCGGAGCGCAGATTTAACCGACGAGCCGAGGTCGACACTGTCAACCATGGGTATTCTCCTCACACCAATGCGCCAACTACGCCTTGTAGCGTAGCACAACCGGCGCAAAGTCCATCCTCATCCGCATTTAATCTAACCTAATACCGCAAAAAAGGCTATATTTTGTGTGTTGGTCACCGGGTTTGTTTCTGGCATGAGTCTGTCATTCCTTGACCCACCCACTATTCTCAAGGCATGAGCACTTTTGGCGGCGTGACCGTGTTTGAGACGCTTGATGCGGCGGCAGTCGCCCTCGTGCTGGTAGCCCATTTTGTTGGGTTCTACATTCGAGGGGCTCTGGGCTTTGGGTCGAATATGCCAATCGTCCTGCTGACGACTTGGGTGCTCGGACCGCATCATGCCATCCTGCTGGTCGCCCTGACGTCGGGAATTGCGCAGGTTCATCTGCTGCCACAAGGTTTCCGGGACACTGATTGGCACGTCGCCCGGATTCTGGCGCTCGGCATGATGGTTGGCATTGCGCTTGGTGTCTGGGTGTTTGCCGGTATCGAAACCGATTGGTTGGTTCTGCTCCTTGGCGGACTCATCATCGGTATTATCTTGATGGACCGGTTACGTCTGATCGAGCACCTGCGCCGGATCGTCGATCTGCGGTCACCTGCCCTGGCAAGCGTTCTTGCTGCGGCATCGGGCACAGTCGGGACGGTCAGCGGGGGCGGCGGTCTTTACTTTCTTGTGGTGTATCTGAGACTCGTCTGCGCCACGCCGGCCGCTTTGCGCAGTACAAATGTCTTCCTGTCTGGCGCATTCATGATCTTCCGCCTTGCGCTCCTCACCTATGCGGGGCTGTTTACACCGCAACTTCTGTTGGAAGCGCTGGTTATTGCGCCCGTGGTTTTTCTAGGTAGCTGGGCCGGAACGCGCCTTTTCCATGCGTCCACGCCCGAGCGCTTTTACAATTTTCTCCAGCTCGTCCTACTTGTCGCCGCAGCGGCCTTGTTCGGAAAGGGGCTGATATACCTGCTGAGTTAGGCGCAGGCGCGGGATCACGCCTAGCCGCCAAGCCACCAGGGCATTTCGACGAATACCTGCAGCAATCCCGGTGGGTATTGCAGGCTCAGGAAGTGCGACATCATTCCGAGGAATGCGACCCCGCTAATGCCGAGTATGGCTGCCCGCAAGTCGGAAACGTCCGTGTGACATCTGACGAAGGCATAAATGAATAGCGCACAGCCAAATGGGAACCCGATGAGCGCGATGAGGCCCAACATGCCAACGGTCCAAGCGAGATAATAATAAATGCTTCGTTCGGTCTCGGCCCCGAGTTCAATATCGTTCAATACCGCTGCCGCCACTTTGGTACGATACATGGAGATGAGGAGCGGTGCCGAGAGGGCCAGGGTGATGATCGACACGACCATCGGAAAAATCTTACCCATGATGTGGTATTGGAAGCTGCTCACGAGTGCGAATACCGCAAATCCCGTCATGACGAGAGCAAAGGTGATTTGCGGTCGTTTGCGGCTGGCGCTGTTCGGGCTGTCTTCTTCGTACTTCTTTCCGGCATTCGGCGAGAAACGCCACGCCATGTAAATCGACGCGACCGTCAGTAAGAGAAGGGCGATCACGATAGGGCGCTCGAAGAAACTCCAGCCGTAAACCTGGCTCGCCTGATAGATCTTCGGCTCAAGCCGCGGTGCCAGGAAATAGCCGATCAACAAGGCCGGGCGCGACCAACCGAAACGCTTCATAAAGATACCGAGCGTCCCCATCGCCAAAAGCGCGATGAGATCCTGCCAATCGCGCGTCGCTTGAAAAGCGGCGAAGAAAATCAGCATGATCATGAACGGTGCGAGCAGCGCGTAACGGATCGTCGTCAGTTTGGCGACGTGATTGGCGATGCCAAGACAGACCACTGCGCCGATGACATTTGCCAATGCCAAGGACCATATCATCACGAATGTAAGGTCCAGGTGCTCCGTTATCATAGTTAGGCCGGGTTCGACACCGACCAAGACGAATCCACCAAGAAGAATAGCCATGCTTCCGGAGCCCGGAATCCCGAACAGCAGCGTTGGGATCAGCGCGCCGCCCTCTTTCGCATTGTTCGCCGATTCCGGCGCCAGCACACCCCGAATGTCGCCTTTGCCAAACCCCTCGCGGTCCTTGGTCGTCTGGATCACGTGTCCGTAGGCAATCCAGTCGACAACGGAACCGCCGAGACCGGGCAGGGCCCCGACGATGCAACCGATGAACGAACAGCGGATGACGATCCATTTGTGGCGTATCGCGTCCTTCAGCCCCTGCAGCCACCCATGGCCGAGGGTACCGGTTTCCGAGATCGCGGTGTTGCGGCGCAGCAGGTCAACGATTTCCGGCAAGGCGAACATGCCGAGGCCGACGATCACGATCGGAATGCCGTCGCTCAAATAACTTGAGTCGAATGTCATGCGGAACTCGCCGGTAGCGGGGGCCGCGCCGATACTGCCGATCAACAACCCTATACCGCAGGTCGTGAGACCCTTTAGCGCGCTGGTCCCCGTCAACATACCGATCATGCTGAGGGCCAGTACAATCAACAGCAGTTGTTCACCGAAACCCATTGCCAGAATGATCGGCCGCGCCGCGAAAACCGCGCCGGTGAGAATAATTGCGCCAAAAATGCCTCCAAATAAGGAAGCCGTAAAGGCCGCCCCCAGTGCGCGGGCGCCTTCGCCCCGCTTCGCCATCGGGAAGCCGTCAACAACGGTTGCTTGCGATCCCGCCGTCCCGGGAATGCCCATCAGGACCGATGGGAATGTGTCGGATGTAACCGTTGGCGCGAGCAGCCCGATCATCATCGAGAGCGCATGGGATTCATCCATGCCGAAGACGAATGGCAGCACGATTGATAGCCCAGCTATGCCGCCGAGGCCGGGCAATATACCGACCAGCATCCCCAGCAGCGCACCCAGCGTCAGGAAAAACAAATGCGCTGGGGTGAACATATCGACCAGCGCCTGAAAGAAGAACTCAACCATGCGGCGGCAACCGTACCGGCAGTTCGAAAAGGTATAGTATCGGGCGGCACCCGGCGCGATGGTCGGATGCCGCCCGCATTAAAAAGCTACCCGACTATTTGATGTCGATCTGGTAGCGATCCTTAACGTACTTCGCGAGCCATTTTTTGGCGTTCGGCGGAATCTGCGTGGCTTTATCACGAATTCCAATTGCTTCGTCGCCAATGGTCTGCTCGAACGGGCCGAAGATTTTGGCGCGCTTGGCCTGGAAATCAGGGTCCGCCATCATTTTGCGTCCGGCGGTCCGATAGGCATCCACGATATCCTTCGACGTACCGGCCGGCAGATTCCATGACTTCGACATGGTGACGCTCATGTGGAAAAGGGACACGAAAGCATCGTAGCCGTCGCCCGACGGGTCCTTACCATGAATTGCCTTGTAGGTTTCGTTGAAGGTCGGGACATCCGGCCATACCGGATCGCGGGCAAACGTGCCGTCACCGCTGATCACGCCGAATGTATAGAAGGGAACAGCGGTGCCGTCCGCATGCAATTTCTTACGGTTGTTCTTGTATGACAGCGTGTTGTCGAAATTGACCGTAAACTCACCGCGTTCGAAGGCGAGTGCCATTGGGCCGTTGCCCTTCATACCCCAAACATCCTTGGTCTCGATGCCGAGCAGGCTCAGTCCGACCCGCATGCTTAGGCCCATTGAGGTGGGGGTCTTCCCGCCGAAGACCAGCTTTTCCTTTGGAAAGCTGCGCATCTTTTCGACCCGTCCCTTAAGGGTGGAGATGTCCTGAAGACCGAGATCCTTGCGCACGTACTGCATGGTGCCACGCGGCGACAGAATGATCGGAATGAATTCGTTAAGTTTAAACTTAACCCGCGGATCGCCGAGTGCGAAGTTCGAAATCGTGGATGTCGAGAGGGCAAAGACCCACGTGCCATCCGTCTTTGCCTTTTGTTCAAAGAAATTGCCGCCCAAGATGCCACCGGCACCAGGTTTGTTCTGGACGATAATTTTCGGGTTACCCGGTAGGTACTTTTGGAAATACGGCTGCATGAACCGGGTGTAGCTATCGGTGCCGCCCCCTTCGTTGAACGGCACGACGATCGTGATCCGTTTGCCGGAGAAATCCGCGGCAGAAGCCGCAC
>DJKK01000089.1 GCA_002434595.1 Alphaproteobacteria bacterium UBA6544
GAACCAGTCTGACTTCGCATCCCGTTGGTGAGGGCGGCGCGCCAATCATGTCGTGGTTTGCATTTCGGGGCCCGCCAACGGGCGTATCTGGGCGCTATCGGAACGAACGCGTGCTGAGCGGCCGGCAGCACGCAAACGCCCATACCCGCCGCCGCCAATCCGGTCATCATCGAATATTTATTGGCTTCCTGGCTTACGCGTGGCGTGAACCTCGAGGCGGCGCACTTCTTTTGAGATTTCTGAAAGGCACGTAAGATTCTGGAGAACGCGGAGACACCAATCACGCCGTCGGTGGCACTGATGTTCTGGCTCCATGAAGCCTTGGCCGCTATCCATGAAGAGGTCGTGCCTTTCGTTTTGGGGCGTCATCGACGGCTCTCTGCGGCCCTTCATGCCGGTGGGGAGGCAATGGGGCTCTCTACTGTGACCGCCGGCACCCGAAACTGTCTCGCTGGAAGGGTCGTCCGCTTCGGCGTCATGGGATATATCGATTTAGAGACAGTGTTGACCGACTTGCCGAAATTGGAACAAGTTCTGGGCATACTCGGCCATAGGGTTGCGGCCGGATGCGTCTTCATCGAACATCGCTGAATGAAGGAGAGTATTGTATGGCTGATGTAACCGCCGCAGGCTCTGCGGCGTGGCACAAGATTGTCACTGAGAAGCTGAAGGAGCACAGCGTTCAACTCGTCACCTATGTACCGGACAACGTTCTGCGGCCGCTGATCGATGCCGTCCACGCCGACGACTATTTCCGCGCTTTTGCTACCGCGCGTGAGGAGGAAGCCGCGGGGATCATTTGCGGCGCCTATATGGCGGGCTTGCGCGGGCTAATGCTTATGCAAACGAGTGGCTTCGCAACGCTACCAAATGTCATCGCGTCGCTCGCTTGTGCCGCCCAAATCCCATTGGTCATGATGGTCTCCGAGCGCGGCACCCTCGGTGAGTTCAATCTGGGACAGTCAATGGTCGCGCGTACCATGCGCCCTTTGCTCGATTCTCTTGGTGTGGAACATCACACTATATCGCGGCTCGACGAGACGGACTTCATTGTTGACCGGGCGATTGGCCAAGCCTTCGCTACACAGGCCCCTGTGTGCCTGATCCTGTCGCCGTTACTTACCGGGGGGAAAGTCTTAAAAGGAAAGAAGAATGGCTAATGTCGCCAATACAATACCGATGAACCGGTTTGACCTTACGAGCCGATTGGTCAGAAAGCTGAAGCAGGATGAAGCCGTCATCGGCGGGATCGGTAATTCGAATTTCGATCTCTGGTCGACGGGTCAGCGCCCGCATAATTTCTATATGCTGGGCAGCATGGGGCTGGCGGCGCCAATTGCGTTTGGCGTGGCACTGGCTCAGCCCGAGCGTCGGGTCTTTGCGCTGGAAGGCGATGGTTCTCTTTTGATGCAGCTTGGCTGCCTGTCGACTATTGCTGCACAGGCGCCCAAGAATCTTACGGTTGTCGTCTGGGATAACGGGGTCTACCAGATCACCGGCTCTCAGCCGACGCCCGCGGCCCATGCGGGTGCGGATATTGTCGGGATTGCCCGGGCGTCCGGCCTGAAACAGAGTGAATGGGCGGCAGACGAGGCGGATTTCGAGCAACTGGTGGATCAAAGTTTGGTGGAAGATGGGCCATGGCTCATTGGTGCCCGGATCGAAGATGTTCCCGCGATATCGCAGACCGAGCGAGATCCCGTACAGATCCGCCGCCGGTTCATGGAGGGGATGGGGAGCCGCTGATCCAGGCAGGCGCCGTCGCTAAAATGTTTGGGGAGACTTCTCCGGCCGCCGTGTCGGCTTAATCTAAAAGGGAAAGACCGGCGATCGCGTTTAGTGTAAGGGAGGTATTCGTGGCGGGAACATATTCGCTGGGCATCGATATCGGTGGGACTTTCACGGACATCGTTGCCTACGACCAGGAGACAGGACGGATCGTCAAGGCGAAGGAATTAACGACGCCGGATGATCCGTCGCGCGGCGTCATTACCGGTATTCGGAATCTGTTGGGCGCCGATGATCTGGGGGCGAATGACTTTCTGCGCATGGTGCATGCCACGACCTTGTTTACAAATGCCATCATCACGCGTGAAGGCGCGACGACGGGTATGTTGACGACTGCGGGCTTTCGCGATGCCGTCGAGATCGGGCGTGAGCGGAAGTTCGAACTTTATGATGTCTTTATTTCCAAGCCGGATCCTCTCGTACCGCGAAACTTGCGTGCCGAAGTGCCGGAACGGATTGGACCCGATGGCGAGGTCTTGATGGCAATGGACATCGACGCCCTTAAGATGGCGGCGGACCGGTTGGTTGCGGACGGCGTCGAGTCATTGGCCATAGTATTTCTACATTGCTATGCCAACCCGGTGCACGAGGATGCCGCACTCGAGGCGATTGCGGCGGCGCATCCTGGGCTCTTCCTGTCAGCTTCTCACGATGTTTCACCAGAAATTCGTGAGTATGAGCGCGCGTCGACGACTTCGGCGAACGCGTATGTGAAACCTCTGGCACAGCGCTACTTGGACAATCTGATCGAGGAGGCCGGTAAGCTCGGTGTTAGCGCGCCGTTCTTCATGATGCTTTCAAACGGCGGCCTAACTCATGTCGAAGAGGCCAAATCACGGCCTGTGCTGATGCTCGAATCCGGTCCGGCCGCAGGCGCACTCGTGGCGGCGCATTTCGGTGCTCTTGCGGGGGAGAACAACGTACTCGCGTTTGATATGGGCGGCACGACAGCCAAGCTCGCGATGGTCGAGGGTGGGGAGCCACATGTCGCCTACAGTTTCGAGGCGGCGCGCGAAAAACGGTTCGTTGTTGGTAGTGGGCTGCCGATGAATATTTCGACGATCGAATTGATTGAGATCGGCGCTGGCGGGGGTAGCATCGCTCACGTTGACAACATGGGTCTGCTCAAGGTCGGTCCGCGCAGTGCTGGGTCTGAGCCGGGACCTGTGTGCTATGGGCGCGGCGGTACCGAGCCGACGGTGACTGACGCGGATCTTTTGCTGGGTTACCTTAATCCGGGATATTTCGCGGGCGGCAGTATGCGGATCGACCGCGATGCGGCGTCCGCGGCGGCCGAGCCTTTGGCCCGGGCGCTCGGTCTTTCCGTCTCGGACGTTGCCTGGGGCATTTATGATGTGGTCAACGAGAACATGGCGTCCGCTGCACGCGTCCATATCGCGGAGCAGGGTCATGACGTTCGGGAGTTCACCCTGTTAGCCACGGGTGGCGCCGGGCCGGTTCACGCCTACTATGTCGCGCGAAAGCTCGGACTACGGCGCTTGATATGCCCAGCTTCGGCCGGTGTCGCTTCGGC
>DJKK01000079.1 GCA_002434595.1 Alphaproteobacteria bacterium UBA6544
GTCCATGTCGGCGAGGCCGTGGCCATTGTTGTCGCGGAGAACCGTTATATCGCTGAAGACGCTGCCGCGCTCGTCGAGGTTGACTACGATCCTTTGCCGGCCGTCGCCGACTGCAGGGCAGCCATGGCGTTGGATGCTCCGACGGTGCACAAGGATGGACCCGACAACCTTCTTTCTGAGTTCGATATTGGCTACGGTGACATCGATTCAGCTTTTGATGCGGCACCGCACGTCTTCCAGGAATCGCTATGGCAGCATCGCGGCGGCGGGCATTCGATGGAATGCCGCGGTGGCATCGCCGAGTATGATAGGACATCTGATCAACTCACCTATTGGTGCTCGACCCAAACGCCTCACGCGGCGCAGCGGACCTTGGTCGATATGCTGGGGCGCGACGAGAGCGATACCCGCGTCGCCACACCCAATATCGGCGGCGGTTTCGGACCGAAGCTCGTCTTCTATCCGGAGGACGTTACCCTCTGCATCGCGGCGATGTTCCTCGAGCGGCCCGTCAAGTGGATTGAAGATCGCCGCGAGCATTTCGTCGCCACTACCCAGGAACGGGACCAGTATTGGGAGATCGAGGTTGCCTGTGACGAAGACGGCAAGCTCCTCGGCATCCGTGGTGAGATCGTCCACGATCACGGCGCTTATACCGGTCGTGGTATCAACCTCGCCGCCAATTCGGCGGAGACTCTCACCATGGGCTACGTAATGCCGACCTGCCGCATGAATGTGAAGGTGGCGCTCACCAACAAGATACCGACGACGCCCGTCCGGGGCGCCGGGCATCCCCAGGCCGCCTTCGCGATGGAACGCTTGCTGGATCGGATTGCGAAGGAATTGTCCATCGACCGGGCCGAAGTGCGCCGCCGAAACTTCATCCCGCCCGACGCAATGCCGTATAAAAAACAGCTGCATGCGCGCAGCGGCCTGCCTGTCGTCCTCGACACCGGCGATTACGAAACGGTGCAGGGCAAGGCGTTGGAGCGTGCGGGTTGGTCGACCTTCGACGCGCGCCGGTCCGCCGCACGAGCCGAGGGACGCTATCTCGGAATTGGCGTCGGAAATTACGTCAAAGGCACCGGGCGCGGACCATTTGAATCGGCAACCGTGCGGATCGGCACCTCCGGGCACATATTCGTTGCGACCGGCGGTTCCGCCATCGGACAGGGGACCCGGACCATGCTTTCACGTGTGGTCGCGGCGCAGCTCGGTGGCGATCCGTCGAACGTTACCGTCTCGACCGGCGATACCGGAGATATCGCCAACGGCATCGGCACGTCCAACAGTCGTTTGACCGTCACTGCAGGATCGTCCGCGCACCTCGCGGCCTGCACGGTTCGGGACAAGGTACTGAAGGTTGCAGCCGACATGCTCGAGGCCGCCGAGGACGATCTCGAGATCGTGGGCGCCAAGGTGCGTGTCCGTGGCTCGGACATGGAAATCGGGCTTGGCGACGCCGCGAAGGCGGTGGCGGGGACGCCCGGGTATCGGCTGCCCGAAGGCGTGCCGCCTGGCATGGAAGCCACGGAAATGCATGTCATCGAAGAAGAGACCTTCGCAAGCGGCACCGCCGTGGTTGAGGTTGAAGTCGATCCAGAGACCGGAAAAGTCGATATTCTCAATTACGTGATGGCGCAGGACAGCGGGCGCATTCTCGATAAGGAGATTGCCGAAGGCCAATTGTATGGCGGCATCGCGCACGGGATCGGTAATGCCCTATTCGAATGGATGCGGTTTGACGAGGACGGACAGCCGCTGAGCGCGACACTGGCGGAATATTTGCTGGTCACCGCACCGGAGGTGCCGAACGCAGAATTGATCCTACACGAATCCCCAACCCCACGGAATCCGCTCGGCGTCAAAGGCATTGGTGAATGCGGCATAATGCCCGCAACCTCCGCTATCATCTCTGCGATCGAAGATGCGTTATCTCCCTTCAACGCGCACTTGACGCGCGTGCCGCTGACGCCACCCGACATCTTGGCCGCCATCGAAGCCGGATCAGGCAACCGAACGGCGACCTAGGATCATATCCGAGCCCTTTTCCGCCATCATCAGAACCGGGGCGTTCGTGTTTCCCGAGGGGAGATCGGGCATAGCCGATGCATCGACGACGCGAAGCGCCTCCGTTCCCCGCACGCGCATCTCACTATCGAGCACAGCGGTGTCGCCGACACCCATCGGGCATGTACAGGTTGGATGGTGCGCCGTGATCATCGTCTCTCGAATCCACGCGTCGATCTCGTTGTCCTCGTCAACGGCGACGCCGGGGTCAATCTCGTCACCGCGATAAGGATCCATGGGTGATTGAACAGTTGCGCGGCGGGCCATTCGCACGCCTTCTCGCAAGGTCGCCATATCGCTCTCGTCCGAAAAGAAGTTCTGAAAAACTTTCATCGTCTCACGCGGGTCGGATGACCGGAGTTCGAGGTGCCCCCGGCTCTCCGGATGAAGAAGGACAGGACGAATGCCGAAGCCATCACGAAAGGGGGATTTGTAGCCTGGGCACCAGGGGTACAAGACACCGGGAACGCTGCGAATAATAAACTGGATATCCGGCACAGCGAGTTCGGGGCGGGATTTGAGATGCGCGAACAGCGGTGCCGGAACCACGGTTGCTGGCCCTGTACCAAAGAAGTGCGCCTGCAATATGGCCAGCGCCAGCCGATCGTAGCGCATGGTCCTCACGAAAGACCCCGGCGTTTGTCGATCGTAGCTGATCATCACAGACACATGGTCTTGTAAATTACGACCAACGCCGGGGAGATCCAGCAGGACGTCTATTCCGTGTTCACGCAGATGATCAGCTTGCCCGATGCCGGAGAGCATCAACAGATGCGGCGAATTAAAGACACCGCCGGCCACGATCACTTCACGATTTGCACGAACTCTCCGCGTCGCACCGCCTTGTACGTACTCGACCCCGACCGCTTTCTTGCCTTCAAACAAGACACGACCCGCAAGAGCTTCCGTCTTCAATTCAAGGTTCGGGCGGGATAAAATAGGCTTCAAAAAGGCAGTAGCGGCACTGCAGCGCTTTCCATTACGAATGGTGAACTGGGTTCGCGAGAAACCTTCCTGCTGCCCCGCATTGTAGTCCTCGACATAGGGATATCCGGCCGCCTTGGCCGATTCGACCCAGGCATCGAGTAAAGGATCCCGTTCCGGTGACCGGACGACTGTGAGTTCCCCATCCTCACCCCGGTATTCGGAATCGGACGGACCTTCCCATGATTCATTCTTGCAGAAGTAGGGCAGGACGTCCTCGTAACCCCAACCGGTCGCCCCCTTCTGTGCCCAGCGGTCGTAGTCACCCCGGTGTCCACGGACATAGGCCATCACATTGATCGAAGACGATCCGCCAACAACCTTGCCCCGCATCGCCTCGATTATTCTGTCGTCGGTGAAGGGTTCCGGTTCGCTGTCGTACCCCCAATCATGGCTCCGTTCGACATGCATCTTGCCGATTCCGATGGGGATATGGATCAACGGGTCGCGATCCATTGGACCTGCTTCAAGTAGGAAAACCCGGTTATTCACATTTTCGGTCAGACGATTCGCCAGGACACAACCGGCGCTGCCCGCCCCGACAATTACAAAATCCGCTTGTTCATCCATTGCTCAGATCCAGTATCGCGCGACCCGCGATGCGCCGGCTTCTGATTGCTTCAAGCGCATCTGCAAAACCTTCAAACGGGAAGGTCTCAACGGGTGCGGCCTTGATCTTGCCTTCCTCGTAAAGCCGAAAGACGTCGGCAAAACATTCTGCCATTTGGTCCGGCCGGCGCTTCCGGTAATCGCTGACCTGTAATCCGCTCACTTCTATATTCTTCAATAGCAGATAGTTTGCCTTCAGCGTCGGAATATCGCCTGCCGCAAAGCCAACCACGACAAGACGGCCACGCCAGGCGAGCGCCCGCAACGCTGCACCGAAAACTTCGTCGCCGAGCGGGTCCATGACGACGTCAACACCATTCCCATCCGTCAGGGCGTAAACCTGATCCCGCAGTCCATCTCGTATATTTTCGACGGATAGATCGACAACACCCTCAATTTCATCCGCGTCGAACAGGCTCGCCTTGGCCGGGGTCGTCAGCCCCGCCAGAACTTTCGCACCCCGGGCCCTGGCTAATTGCACCGATGCATAGCCCACCCCGCCGCTCGCACCAAGAATGAGCGCGGTTTCGCCCGCCGCGAGACGTCCCCTCTCGAACAGGGCGAACCATGCCGTGTCATACACCAGCGACATCGATGCCGCGTCGACAAAGGAAAGTGACTCAGGCAGCTTAAAGACATTGATGGCAGGTGCGGTCACCAATTCGCCATATCCGCCCTGCTCCGCCATTGCGAGAACACGATCACCCAGGCTGACGTTCGTCACATCCCTACCCACACCAGCCACAATTCCCGCCGGCCCCTTACCCGGCACGAAGGGCAAATCGGGCAGGAACTGATACTTCCCACCGATCACCAGTAGGTCGACGAAATTAGCCGCCACCGCTTGTACGCGGATGAGGACTTCGCCGGGTTCCGGTTCCGGATCGGGAAAGTCGTCGACCTTCGCATTGCCAACATCGCCGAACTCTCTCAGGACAACTGCGCGCATACCCTAACCCCCGGTCACCGAGCCTGATTGGGCGGCGTCCACCGCACCGGCTGCGGCGCTACCGTCCCTTGTTCGATCCATTTATTTAGCGCGTGTTTCATGATCTTCCCGTTGGCGGTGACGGGCATTTCGTCAACCTGCAGAAAGAACTCTGGCATGTCGTATTTCGAAAGCCCCTGTGCATCGAGATGCGTCAGGAGGTCGTTTGGCTCCAGATCACTGTCCGGCCGCAATGTGACAGTAATACAAACCCGTTCGCCAAGCCTCTCGTCCGGCACCGGCACCGCCGCTGCACGCTCCACGGCTCCATGACGCATGGCGAGAGCCTCGATGCGCGCCGGATAGATATTGTGCCCACCACGAATGATGACGTCCTTTTTCCGCCCGGTAATCCGAAGGTAACCATCGGCATCGAGTGCACCGATATCCCCCGTCATAAAGAAACCGGCATTATTGAAGGAAGCCGCCGTCGCGGCCGCGTCTTCAAAATACCCGAGCATGAGGCTCGACCCCCGTCCACCAATCTGTCCGATCTCATTGACCCCCGCTTCGCGATTTGGATCGTCCTGGGCGAAGACACGCACCTCGTATCCGCAGCACGCGGTGCCGGATGTCCCGGTGATACGGGCCGGCGGATCGTCCGGCAGAGTGTAGTGGTGAGAACAGGCCTCCGTCATACCGTAACCGCTCTGTGGCGTGATACCGTGATCGAGCAATTCGGCACAGACGGCATCCGGCACCGCGGCGCCGGAAATACGAAAGCCCGCGAGGTTGGGCAGCTCACCGCCGTCACGCCTTAATTCCGCGAGAAGATCGATCGCATGTGTGGGAACGCCGAAAAGAAAGGTAGCGCCCGTGTCCCGCAGCCGCGTCAGTAGGCTCGCTCCTTTCGGCAGGTCGTGCAGGATCAACTCTCCACCAACCGCAATTGCGCTAATCAAGGCGCCAAAACCGAGATTGTGGCTGAGCGGGCTCATCGTGTAGATCCGCGACGCCGAGCTGAAATGCCAATCCGCGGCGATGGTGCGCGCGTTCGCGAGGAGCGTGTTGTCCGTGTGCAACACGCCTTTGGGCTCCCCCGTCGTTCCGGATGTGAAGGGGAGATAGACAACGGAGTCCGGATCGCCAACCAGCGGCTCCGACCCATCACTCTCGGAAAGACCGAATAGGAGCTCGCTCTCTTCGACATCTGCCAGACGATAAATGCATCGCAGGCAAGACAGTTCGCTAAGACCGGGTTCGATATCACGGCGATCCGCATCCGCCCCGAAGCCCGGCTGTAAAATCACCGCGGCGGCGGACATCCGTTCCAAGAGGTCAAGTACTTGAGCCCCCGTGTGGTCGCGCTGCAACCCGGGCGAAACCACATATCCGTTGCGGGCGCACGCAAGAATAGCGACCGCCGTCTCGATCCGCGCCGGAAGCCAGACGGCCACGCGGTCGCCAGCAACAAGCCCATTCCGGGCGAGGTTCCCTGCCAACGCGTCTGCGGCAGCCACGAACTCAGCATAACTCAGGCTGCGATGCCAATCGCGGACTGCGGGTAAGTCCGGCGCGTCATTGGCGCGCGCGACAGCAAGATCGTAAATCGTCTCGTTGCGCCAGAATCCTTCGGCATAGTGGAGCGCTTTTCGTTTGGGGTCTGGTCTTGGCAGCATATCGTTAAGTAAGCCTAGAGGGTTCGGGGTGACGATCAATTCCGGCCGGCCCTATATAGTTTGTCCAGGAGGAACTTTCTGATGCAAATCATCCCCAGCGGCAGACCGCTCGGCGCAGAAATAGCCGGCATCGATATGCGCCGCCCGCTCGATGCGGGAGAGGTGGCGGAACTGAAACAAGCCTGGAACGATCATCTCGTATTGGTCCTGCGCGGTCAGTTCGACGTCTCCCTCGACAACCATATGACGTTCTCCCGACATTTTGGGAAGTTGGCGCTCTCACCGCCGAGCCCGGTGACCGGCAAGCGCGGCCAGTACGAGAACGTGCCGCCGGAAATCGCCGTCGTTTCCAATATCGAGAAAGACGGAAGGCCAATCGGCGCTCTTGGTACGGCGGACGTCAAGTGGCACACAGATTCGTCTTTTTTCGATATCCCGCCGGCCGGCGGACTTTTGCGCGCGATCGAGGTGCCAGAAGACGGATCCGGCGCGACGTCGTTCCTTAACCTTTATCGTGCGTACGAGGCTCTCGATGACGATCTCAAAGCGAGGATCACGGGCAAACTGTGCAACCACAGCGCCAACTACGATTCCTCCGGCCGCCCCTATCCCTACGCGGAGACCGGCGATCCGACAAAATCGCCGGGTGCCCGTCATCCGCTCGTGCGCACCCATCCCGAGACGGGACGGAAATGTCTATTTCTCGGCCGGCGGCTCGACGCCTGGATTGTCGGCCTACCCGTTGAAGAAAGCGAGGAAGTGCTCAACGCGGTGTGGGATCACGCGACCAGAGATGAATTCTCCTGGACACACAAATGGCTGAACGGCGACATGGTGATGTGGGATAATCGCTGCGTCATGCATCGCCGCGATGCATTCGATCCGTCGCTGCGGCGTCATATGCAACGCACCCAGATTGTCGGAACGCGGCCGGTATAACCCGCCTCAACCGTCTTTCCGAAATTCGGGATAAAGATTGACGTAACCAAGTTCAGCCCGCTTCTTGGCGTTCCGCCGCGCCGTCTCGGGAGACATCGGCGTGAATCCGTGACCTTCGACGATACGCTGCATGAAACACATACGGGCACAGACGGCGATCGCGTCGTGTAACGCCTTCTCGTCCCAACCGGCGGCAAACACCGCATCCGCATCGTCCTGAGACATCTCGGCGGGGGTCAACGTCAGTTTCTTCACGAACCTGAAAATGGGTTTCAACTTGTCGCCGATATCCGCGGTCTCGATGTCCGTCAACAGCTCGTCGATCAGTCCTTCTTTGACACCGTGCGCATACGCCGCCTGGGAATGCGCGACATAAGCGAACTTGCAGCCGGCGACGCCAACCGTGAAGGACGCGATCATCTCCCGCTCGCCGGAGGACAAAGGCGACGGCCCGTTCATCAGCGCTTGGCTCATTTCGGACCAAAGACGATAGATCTCCGGATATGCTGTAAAAACATTTGCGGGACCGGCGTTGTCCGGGTGGGATTTGAAAAACGGCATGGCTATATCTCCAACAAGTTCCGTCCTGTTAGATAGAACCGGTCGCGGGGAATTCACCCAAGTGGTTCAAGCGTCACTTCGACGCCTTGCAACGCGGTGCTGTCTCCCATATCAGCCCGCAGACCAGGATTGAGCGCATTCACATTGAAACCGTCGCGGAAAACGGTCAGAATAATTTGTCCCGCGGCAAGGTGTTGGGCAGCGCACACGGCGGCAGGCTATCAGCCACCTTGATCACACCGTTCATAACGCCAAAATCGACCAGCTTCTTGTAGGCAGCGTCCGTAATAACCCGCTTGTCTTCCGGGACAAAATTTAACCCGGCAGCCCAGATTTCATCGAGCTCTGCTGCTAACGACATGTCGTTGCTCCATAAAAATATCGGCGCCTCAACGCCGATCACGGTTGGAAAATAGTGCCAAAAAGAGACGACCAATCAAATCAGGTCAAACAAGAACATTCCCCGCGGGCGGGTGGAGCTACGTCGTGGGTTGCGCTCAGGCCCCACCACCATAAATCGGTTCCCGCAGGCAACTGCGTATCCAGCGCAAAAGGGAGCCATCATGTCCGATCCTATGGAGAAATCGCCACTCGCCATCTTTCGCGAGTATTGCGATCGAGGCGAACTCGCCTATCAGACCGCCGACAACAAACCTTTCTTCTATCCGCGCTTGGCCGCACCAGGGACAGGCAGTACGGACCTCGAATGGAAGGTCAGTAGTGGGCTCGGAACCGTTTACGCGACAACGACACTGTTCCCGCGCGGCGCCGATCCTTACGACGTTTCACTGATCGACCTAGACGAAGGCTTTCGCATGATGAGCCGTGTCGACGGCATCGATGCGCTTGAAGTTCAGGTTGGCATGCGGGTCAAGGTACGCATGGTGCCGGGTACGGAAGACGAGGCCCCCTACCCGGTCTTTGACGTTGCGGAGGATGCATGATGAGCAAGATACGGGGTAACGCCGCCATCGTCGGCACGGCTGAATCGGATCTTGGCGCCGTGGCGCCGGACATGTCGCCCGTCGATCTCATGGCACAGGGTACGGTACGCGCACTCGACGATTGCGGCCTGTCGCTATCGGATGTTGACGGCATCTTTGTCGCCGCCAGCCAGTCTCGCATGGCCGCGCTGTCGCTCTGCGAATATCTTGGCGTCAATCCGAAGTTCTTCGATTCGACACAGATCGGCGGCTCGTCCTTCATGGCGCACCTAACTCACGCGCAGGCGGCCATCGATGCCGGACTTTGCGAGACAGTTGTCGTCGCTTATGGCAGCACGCAACGCACGATAGGGCGGGCCACGGCCTCCGCGCGCGAACCGAACCCATATGAAGACCCCTACAAGCCGATGATGCCGCCCAGCGCATATGCGCTGGCGGCGTCCCGACACATGCACGAGTTTGGTACCACTCGCAAGCAGCTGGCCGAGGTCGCCGTCGCCGCACGGAACTGGGCCAAGCTTAATCCTAAGTCGTTCATGACTGACGACCTGACGGTAGACGACGTGCTGAACGCCCGCATGATCAGCCATCCATTAACCGTGCGCGACTGCTGTCTTGTCACCGACGGTGGCGGAGCCATTGTCGTCACAACGCCGGAACGGGCAAAGGACCTGAAGCAGAAACCGGTCTACATTCTCGGCACCGGCGAAGCGATTACCCACGCCATGATCAGCCAGATGCCGGACCTGACGACCTCGGGTACCGCCATTTCCGGGCCGATCGCATTCGAGCGCGCTGGCGTCACGCCAGCCGACATCGACGTTCTCGCGCTTTACGACGCGTTTACCATCAACGTCATTCTCTTCCTGGAAGACCTCGGTTACTGCAAGAAGGGCGAAGGCGGCGCCTTCGTCGAGGGCGGCCGTATCGGACCGGGCGGTGAGCTTGCCGTCAACACATCCGGCGGTGGCCTCTCGTATTGCCACCCGGGAATGTATGGATTGTTGGTGTTGATAGAGGCGGCGCGGCAGATTCAAGGTGTCTGCGGCGAACGTCAACAGGACAACGTGAACCTGACACTGGCGCACGGCAACGGCGGCGTTCTGTCGAGCCAATGCACGGTGATCCTCGGTAGCGAGGATACGCTTTAAACTAGCCGTTTTCCGCCAGGACTTGACCTGCGAGGTAGAGCGAACCGCAGATCAGAATGCGGGTGGGTTCGTGCGTGTCTTGGGCGATGCGGCGCACAGCATCCGTGACACTCGATGCTTCGGCGCCCGCGAGCCCGAGAGAGGCCGCCGCGCGCACGAGGGCATTCGCGGAAAGGCTTGCGTCTTCTTCAGGGATAACAACCGCCTGAAGACCAGAGACCCGCGTCACAAGCGGCGCCAGGAACGCCGCCGGGTCCTTGCTATCCAGCATACCGAAGACAAGATGCAACGGCCGCGGGGGCCAATCAGCGGCAACGGCGGCAAGCATCTCCCCCGCCGCCGCGTTATGTCCGCCGTCAAGCCATAGCTGCCATCCCTCCGGCAAGAGGTCGACGAGCGGGCCGCGGGTCAAACGCTGGATTCGCGCCGGCCAATCGACCGTTCGCAGCCCGGTCCCTATGTGGGAATCCAGTACCTTGAACCCCGAAAGCTTCTCCAATCCGGCAATCGCCAGACCGGCATTGCCGATCTGATGCGGGCCCGGCAGTGCGGGTAGCGGGAAGCGTCGTGATCCGGCCTGAGACGTATACACCAGCTGTCCGGATTCAGCACGGACGTCCCATTCCATTCCGGCTCGAAAGATGTGTGCGCCGCGCGCTATTGCCTCTGCCTCGATCACGCTGTGGGCGGCGTCGGTCTGCGGCCCTATGACCGAAACGACACCAGGTTTTTGAATTGCAGCCTTTTCTCCAGCTATCTCGGCTAGTGTATCACCCAAAAACTGCATGTGATCCATTGATACTGGCGTGATCGCCGTCAAGGCCGGTCGGTCGACTACTGTAGTGGCATCGTAGCGGCCGCCGAGACCGCATTCGAGTAAGACAATATCCGCCGGGTTTTCTGCGAATGCCTTGAAGGCCGCCACTGTCGTGATCTCGAAATAGGTGATGGGATCACCTGCGTTAACCCGCTCACACGCCTCCAGGAGATCGTATAACTCGCCCTCGCCGATAAACCGGCCTGCAAGTCGAATTCGCTCGTTAAAATGCACCAAATGCGGTGATGTATAGACATGCACCGCGTAACCCGCCGCCTCCAGCATGGCGCGCAAAAACGCGATACTGGAGCCCTTACCGTTCGTACCGGCAACGTGGACGACTGGCGGCAACTTCTCGTGCGGATCGCCCAACCGCGACAG
>DJKK01000193.1 GCA_002434595.1 Alphaproteobacteria bacterium UBA6544
GCGGGACGCCAATTGTAGCTGACGGACCCGGTCCCGTTGCGTCAGCCGACCTGTTGATATTGCCAGGGGTCGGCGCCTTCCCGAAGGCGATCGCCAACCTACATAGTCGTGGTCTTGCTTCGGCGCTTCGAGACCGGGTCGCGGATGGTGTGACGCCGCTGCTCGGCATCTGTCTTGGCATGCAACTTTTGGCCGACAGTAGTGTCGAATTTGGTGGTGCTGCAGGCCTTGGAGTATTGCCGGGGCGCGTCGAAACGTTGGTGGCCAAGGCTCCCGATGAGCGGGTTCCGCATGTGGGATGGAATGAATTGCAGCGCCATGCCGAGTCGGAATTGCTCCGGGATGTTCCGCCGGAGAAGGATTTCTATTTCGTGCATGGATTCCATTTGGTCTGCAGCGATCCGGAGCATGTCGTCGCGACGACGCCGTATTGCGGCGGGTTTGTCTCTGTAGTGCAGCGGAAGAATATTTTTGGGACACAGTTCCATCCGGAGAAAAGCCAACGCGCAGGCTTTGCTTTGCTGCGTAACTTCGTTTCCTTGCGGTCCGCGTGATGCTCAAGGCACGGATCATGCCGACATTGCTGCACAAGGATATAGGCCTCGTAAAAGGTGTCGCTTTCGATTCGTCGCGTCGTGTCGGCACGGCGATGCAGGCGGTGAAGGTCTACAATATGCGGGAAGTCGACGAGCTCGTCTTTCTCGATATCACGGCGACGAATGACGGACGCCAGCCGGATTACGAGTTGATCGACGATATTGCGGATGAGTGCTTCATGCCGTTGACCGTCGGCGGAGGTGTGCGGTCGGTAGACGATGTCAGCCGACTGCTAATGGTTGGGGCGGACAAGGTATCCATCAATACGGCGGCAACCGAGGTTCCGGAACTCGTCGCGAAATCTGCAGCTCACTTCGGATCGCAATGCATCGTCGTGTCGATAGATGCGCGGCGTGAGGCTGATGGCAGCCATCAAGTTTACACCCATTCCGGCACGGTAGCTACGGGCCGTGATCCGGTGAATGTTGCCCGGGATGCGCAGGCTGCTGGCGCAGGCGAGGTCCTGTTGACATCGATTGACCGGGACGGAACGATGGACGGATACGATATTGATCTCGTGCGGTCGGTGAGTGTGTCCGTTTCCATTCCGGTTATTGCGTCGGGCGGCGCAGGTTATTACCAGCATCTCGCCGACGCTCTTGGCGAAGGCGGGGCGTCTGCGGTCGCTGCAGCGAGCGTATTCCATTTTACCGAACAGACGCCGGCGGAGGCGAAAACGTTCTTGGCGGAGTGCGGATATCCTGTTCGTCGTTGACGGGGCCATGGAAGAAATGCGACAGCGTGAATGAAACATCGAGCTGACCAAATATGAGCATTAACAAGAGACCTCTACCGCCGGTGGTTCGTATCGAGCCGTCCAGCGCCTGTAACCTGAAATGCTCCCATTGCCCGACCGGGGTCTTCCAGATGGCGCGGACGATTATGAAGCCCGACGTCTTCGAAAGATGTCTTGAGGAGATTAAGAAACACATTCCTCCGTTGCGCGTCTGTTCGCTGTATCAGGGTGGAGAGCCGTTCCTTAACAAGCACTTTATGACGATGATACCACGGGTAAAGGCCCTAGGCTTTCCGTTGGTGAAGACCGTGTCCAATGGCATGCTGATAAAGCCCGAAATGTGCGATGATATCATCACTTCCGGGTTGGACGAGATCGAACTCTCTATGGACGGGCACAGCCCTGAAGAGAACGACCGCGTACGGATCAATTCCCAGTTCGAACGCCTGAACATGATCCTGCATAAGCTGGTCGAGGCCAACAGGCGGCACGGCAACCGCGTAAAGATGGTTATTTCTTCTACTCAGTTCATAAGCCTCGATAATCCGAAGATTGACGAGGCTGCTGGCCCGCCCGCCTATCTGGAGGCTGCCTTTGCCGATATCATAGACGGCATTCACTTCAAGCCGACTTGGGCACGGCTCTGGCCATCGGAGCTACCCGCTGAAGGTTATGACATGCTTCATGACGACCGTCCTCATGTCCCGCCCGCTCGGTGCGATATCCTCGACGACATGATAAATATCCGAGCCGACGGTCGTGTGGTTGCTTGCTGTTACGATCTCACATCGAGTACGAATTTCGGAAACATCATGGAAATGTCGCTGCAGGAGATCTGGGATGGCCTGCCCTCCCTCTCCTTCAGGAAAGATTACGAGTCCGGAAATTATCCCGAGTTGTGCCAGAACTGCATGTTGGTCACAGGGCCGAAATATCTGTTGCATAAAGACAGCGACAGGCCGCGTGTGATTCATCGAGTCTCCGACTTCAGTCAACAGGAGTCGGCGGCCGAATAAAACGGCATTCCGCGACTGAAACGACCGATCCATGAACGATTCAGCTCAGCTGACATTCGATGCCGATGACCTCGGCGGTGTAGACGTGATCTATGCCGATTCGAAGGAGGCGTTATTGCGGGCCTACGGGCAGGGGCTGAGCCGCGTTGCCGAAGTCAGATCGACATCACCGGCGCTAATCCTCGATCCGGAACTTACAGTCGTGCAGGCGGATGCGTTCATGACCCACGCCAGAATCAAGGGGCTTGAGCACGCTTTCGCCGAGATGGGGCGGGATTGTAGGGGGCGGTTTGGTGATCCAGATTGGGATTTGATCGCTAGCCGCTTCATTACGCTGGAGTTCCAGGCGGCCGCGGGCAAGGCGGCTTTCATAGAAGACGCCGATTTTGAAACACCCACGGCAATCGTCACCCTAACAGGGGAAGATCGTTATCTGGACTCGATTGTCCGTTCTCCGCTGCTGCGTCTTCTTTCGGATAACCCCAACCTTCGTCCAGTGCTGACGCCGATCGGTTCGTTGTCGGGGCGGGACGATCCGCGCCAACCGGACCCCAGCCTTTACAGTCGCCTGCGCTTTACGAGTTTTGCGACGATCATGTTCCGGTTGAGCGAACGGTTGACGGCCCGCTTCGGCCTCCGCGGCCCTAAGGGCAGCATCCTGATGATTCGCGACAACGAGCTCAGCAAAGAAACCGCGTTTCATTTGATGTTGCGAGGGTATTTGCCGCGCCAGCTCGAGATCACTCGGGTCGATAACGCCCCCGGTCTACCGGTGGACAAAGTTGAAGGAATCCGCCAAACGAGCGAGGAACTGGTTGAAGAGCGACTCGGGGAATTCGTTAGTCCACGTGCCCGGCGGGCACTTTCTCGAATCTTGGCAGAGGATCTTATCGACCGATTTGAGCGTTATAACGCGAGCCTTGCTGTGTGGGACCGGAAGCTGGATGAGTTGGCGCAGTTCCGGCCCCGTGTCGTCCTTACCAACCGGATTAACGACCCCGAGTTGATCGGCCTGCATGCGAAGCTTAGGGCGCGCGGGCTTCCCTTAGTTGGCTTCCAGCATGGGGTGACGGTTGAGATCAACCGCCATATGCGAGAGCTCGATGCGCACTATGAAAGTGCGTTCTGCGATCTCGAATTGACGTTCAATGAACGCGCCGCGGCATACTCCAACGCCAATGTCCTGCGCCGGGGCAGAGCGGTGTCAATTGGGCTGCCTGCCGAGTATTTTCGCGGATCGAAGAAGGGGCGCCTCGCAGGTGCTCCGCCCATCTGGTTCATCAACACCGCCTTCTATGTCGCAAATCATGGTCAACTCGAAGGAACGACCGACCGGGAAAAATGCCGTCACGAGGTTGATATCATCGAGAATGTTCTTTCCCGCTTGCAGCATCGCGTGCTCTACAAACCGTATCCTGGCAGGCGGTTTGAAGACCTGGATCCAATTGAGGCCGCAGCCGTAGCGGCGGAGAATGTCGACTTCTATCGTGATAGGCTCGATCTTCGTTACGTGGGGGGTAGCGCGCGGGTCCC
>DJKK01000250.1 GCA_002434595.1 Alphaproteobacteria bacterium UBA6544
TCCTCAAACCGGTAGTGCCGAGCGGCCTCTTCGACACCATCCCAACCGCCGCGCGCAGGGTGCAAAAATATCTCAGTGACACCGTCCGGCATTTCGGCGAGCAGCGACAGCATTCGTTCACGCACCAGCGAACCACTGTCGCGTATGCCGTAAACGCGGTCGTTCCCCACTACACCGACACGGCGGAGCCGCCCCCGCAACAGGCCAAGCCAGATTCCGAGAAAAAGCCGGCCGATCCGACCCCTAAGAGATAGAGGCGCCGCGCCTGGCACGCAGGAAGGTTCGTCCGGCACCCGCATTGCACGGAGGCCGAACCTGACACCCACCTTAAGGACCAGCGACAGGACCGTCGGATGCAAGTGCATATGATTGTGCGCGTTTACGTGATCCAGGGGGAAACCGGTCTTCTGAAACGCATCGAACTGCGCGCAAATTTCCCGTTCCAGCTGGCGGCGCACCTTCCGTACAAAGAAATATCGGAAACCTGCGCGCACTAAATTTGTATCGAACATCCCAGAGCCGTCGACGAGGTCCGGAACCTCTTCCGCCGGAAGAATCGGCCGACCGCAGACCACGACGACATGGAGACCCACGCCAAGACCATGCAGTTGATTCGCCCGAATGACGGCATCTTCCGCAGCATCTGCCCCGACCATCAGGCTGGCGGCGGTCAGAATGCCGTCTTTGAAGGCTTCTTCTACAGCCTCGTTAGCGGCCACTGAACGGCCGAAGTCGTCAGCAGTGACGATCAGCTGTTTCAGGCGGTATTCTCCCGTCCCCAGAGGAATCGGAAGAATTCGACGCCTTCGCGCAACTGCCTTTTCATGACGTCCCAATCCTTGCACATCTCGTAGAAGAGCGCCGCCATCTTGCCCGGGCGGAAATAGAACCGCTTATAGAATGTATCGACCGCTTCAAAGATTTCCGCACTGGTCAGGTGAGGATACTCGAGAACGCTATTCTGCACGCCATTGGCACTTACCAAGTGTTGCCCGTCCTCCGCGATCAACCAGCCATTCTCCATGGCCTGATTGTACAGGAAGGTGCCGGGATAAGCCGCTGGGAGCGATACCTGAATCGTCTTCGGATTAAGCTCCTGTGCGTATTGAATGGTTTCTTCGATGGTTTCCTTGGTCTCACCCGGCAGACCAAGAATGAAGGTGCCATGGATAACGATGCCCAGTTCGTGGCAATCGCGGGTGAACTGTTTCGCCTTCTCGACCAGAATACCTTTCTTAATATTATGCAGGATCTTCTGATTACCGGACTCGTAACCGACGAGCAGCAGACGCAAACCGTTGTCCTTCATTATTTTGAGCGTCTCATAAGGGACATTAGCCTTGGCGTTGCATGACCAAGTCACGCCGATCTTGCCGAGTTCTCGGGCGAGAGCCTCAACGTTCTCTTTATTGTCAGTCAACGTGTCGTCATCAAAAAAGAACTCTTTGATTTCCGGGAAGTTGTCACGTGCCCAGGTAATCTCGCCGATGACGTTCTCGATCGAACGGAAGCGATAGCGGTGTCCCGAGATAGTCTGCGGCCAAAGGCAGAACGTGCAGCGCGATTTGCAACCACGTCCCGTATAAAGCGACATATAGGGGTGGAGCATATAGCCGTTGTAATAGTCAGTCGTCACTAGGTCGCGCTTGTAGACCTTGGTCACCCAGGGAAGCGAATCCATATCTTCGATGATCGGTCGCTGGCCCGTGAAATGCGGTTCACCATCCTTCAGGATGGTAATGCCGACAACCTCCTCAAGTGGCTTGCCTTCGGCTATTTCTTGGATCGTAAAGTCGAACTCGGCATCACAAACGAAATCGATCATCGGCGATGCCTTGATCGCTACTTCATTGTTGACGGCAACATGCGCGCCGCAGAATCCGATCAGTAAATTAGGATTCTTTTCCTTAAACGCTTCCGCGACTTTGACGTCATTCGGAAATGACGGCGTGCTGGTGTACAGGACTAGAAATTCGTAATCGCCAGCCATCGGGAGGATCTCGCTAAGCTCAAGCCCGCGCGCGGGTGCATCGATCAGCTTGCTGTCAGGTACCAACGCCGCAAGCTGCGCCAGCCAAGTCGGATACCAAAACGATTTGACCTCGCGCTTGCACTGGTAACGGGAACCCGCACCGCCGTCATATCCGTCAAAAGTCGGCGGGCTTAGGAAAAGAGTTCTCTTCATATGTCGCTCTCCAGGATCACGCGGAGGCTACTCCGCCGGTTCCAGGCGTACGTTCGATTGAATGACGAAGTCGCGCTCTCTCCAAGTCACCTCCCGGCCGAAATAGCTGGAAAGCCGGATTATCGGCGACATAATGTCCCGCAGTGGCAGCAGCAAAGGATTCGCCGTACTGCGGCCTGGAACTGTGGACGAAATAGTGTAGTGCAGGGCCAAACGCAAGGCCGCTGCAACTGCCAAAAACATACCGGCATAAACAAACGATCCGCTGGCCACAAAAATGCCCACCGTCCCCAAAATGGCAAGCGGTATGATCTCGGTAATCGTCGATGCGGCATAGCCGTATGGTTCCACAGAACGGATCGTCCGGGCCCAACGTAATTCGTGCAAAAACAAAGATTTAAAGCTGGGGTCGTCAATTACATTCTCGACGATATACGGAATGAGCGCGATACGATGGCCCTGATTGTGGACAAGCCGTCCAAACATGAAATCGTCTGCCAAGACGTCCGCCAGCGCGTCAAAAGCACCGAACCGTTCAAGATTGGAACGGCGAATTGCCATGGTCGCACCAAAGCAATAGGTCAAGCGACCGAAAACGGCGGGGATGAGGGCCGACGGCAGGAACCAGTCATTGATGAACATTGCACCCAGTTTGGACGGAAGCCGTCCCGATGCCCGTCCGGAATAGAGGCAGGTGGCAGCACCAACCTTTGCATCCTCGAACGGAGCTGCCACAATTTTCAGATAGTCACGGCAAACCCGCATGTCGCTATCGGCAACGACGATAATATCGTGCCGTGCCTGACGGTACATATTAGCAAGATTGCTAACCTTGTAGTTGCTGCCAATAATCGTGTCATCGATTACCAGCGACAGGTCGTGCTGGGGAAATTCCTCGATCAGACCGCGAATAACCGGGATCGCCGAATCCGCATTGTCATGCACGCCGAATATCACTTGGAATTCGTCATAGTCCTGCCAACAGAACGATCGCAGGTTTTCCTCGAGATTATTCTCCAGACCGCACACCGGTTTGAGTACCGTAACGGGCGGCCTGAATTTCCAACTCTGCTTGGCCCGAAGACGCACGCGAAATCGAAACAACGCGAGAAGGCAGATACCCGCATACGCAAAGGACAACCCGGCCAAGACTGCCGGAAAATAAAACAATAATTCAAACATCTAAAGAATTCTTGCCGCGAAGAATGCAGCCTACGCCCCATTGCCTCCCCGAAATGCGGACAACTATATCGATCGAGAGGAATCGGTGCAAAACCTTCGTTATTCCATCGATTGGGGATTTTCCGCCTCTTTCCGTCGCCTAAAAAACGCTCGCCCCTCCGCATGCTGCCATAAAAGGAGCCCCGGAACATCGATCAACACTTCGCGGAGACGGATCGCAAGAGAGATTGCCAGCGCGAATTCCGGCGCGAGACCGACCAGGGCACCCAGCACTACGAAAGCACCTTCTTGAATCCCATAGCTGTTTGGCACAACAAATGCTGCATCGCTCAGAGTGCTGGAGAGGCTTTTTAACATGAGCGCCTCAAAGATGCCTATTGGAAACCCAAGCAAGGCTGCAGCAAGCCAGACCTCGCCCGTCTGCAAAATCAAAGCTGCAAGACGCCAGAGAGAAGCGCGAACTACACGGGGCCAATTGTGGTAAAGGTTACGAACAGCCGTATCGACTTCCTCGGCCGTTCCGACCATCTCCTCAATCCTCTTTGCCCCGGTAACCTTGTGGGCGGAGCGTACCATTATCCGAAACATTCCGGCGCGCTGTACCAAAAGAAATCCGGCGATCCCGGCCGCAAGAATCGCCAGTCCCAATGCAGCCGAGAGCGCAAGCTCGTCGTCGAGCGACATGCTGGCAAGCAAGCCAATTCCGATAACGCCCCAAACGATCATAGTGAGCGCCTGTACGGTCTTGTCGACAACTGCTGAAGCACTGGCGTGCCTTGCGTCGATGCCCCACAGAATCAGGGCTCGTGCCTTGACGATTTCCCCGCCAATCGAGGCGACAGGTAGCAGTGTATTGACAGCGCGACCCATCCATTGAGCGTGAAACGCTTGGCAGAACGTCGGGCCATGGGGCGGCGCAAACAACAGCTGCCAGCAACGCGCATTGAGAAGCACAGTCGGAAACCAGATTGCCGGCACGAGCAATAGCGCCCAACCTGTCGACAAAAGCAGGCCGATAAGATCAGCGATGCCCTGCCAGACAATGAGGCCAATGAAAATGGCAAGGCCGACGACCAATCCGATATAGGAGGCGATACGCATGCGAGCGTCCTTATAAGGAGCGGCGGGCGCGCTGACCACACACTTTTCTAGCCGCTTGTGGAATGGTCCAACACCGCGTAGAGAAAGCGCAACGCGGAGAAACACTGAAATGGCGAAGCTTACCAGCCCGGACGGCTCCTACGTCCTCACGCGACCGCGACAGCTCTTTCCAGTCACCAGGAAGCTGTCCTATCCATTGACCCATATCCTCTATTATCTGCCCATATCACCCAATCAAATCACCGCACTTTCAATGGCTGCCGGCTTGGCCGGCGCCTGGTATTTTACGCAGGGTGATCAAAAAGCACACCTCATCGGCGCGCTCTGGCTCGTCGCCTGCTATACGCTTGACAATTGCGACGGCGAGATCGCCCGCCTGAAGGCAATGTCGTCGGAGTGGGGAGCGCATTTCGACGATTTTGTTGATTGGCTCGTGGACAGCGTTTTCTTCGCAGCGCTCGGTTACGGGGTTTGGCAAGTCGATGGCGAAATCCTGTGGTTCTGGTTTGGCGCTGCCGCAGCCATCGGCGCCACGATCGATTACATCATCGATATTGTCCTCTACAGGCGCGCCGAAAACGAACCCGAGACGAAGACCCGGGAAGAAGAGGCCACCGCTGTCCGTAAGCCGGAAGATTTCACAGACTGGATGATTTTTATCTTCCACAAGCTTAGCCGCGCGGATTTCTGCGTCATCGTATTGGGCTTGGCTGCATTCGACGTCTTGTGGATATTACTGCCGCTTGGCGCGATCGGCGCACAAGCCTACTGGATCACAGACCTCTTCAAACGCGCACGCGGTTGGCACACCTAATCGCGCCGGGCAGGTATCGTCGGAAGCAAATTTCAAAATGCCAAATCTTTTCTCGGCCACTAATATGCGTTTCTGCAATATATAGCGGCCCAAACTTATAGAGGCATCTTCTCGAAACCCTTCAGTTCCGGATCGACCGGGGTCGAAGGGATTTTACTGCTGAGATAGACATTTACGCCCGG
>DJKK01000102.1 GCA_002434595.1 Alphaproteobacteria bacterium UBA6544
ATCCGGCACCGCCGAGACCGGCCTTAGCCAATTCTGTCATCGAAAGCGTAGCGAGGGCTTCCTGAATGGATACGTCGATAGTGAGGGGGCCGCCCTTCAGCGCCGCGTGCATGCCGGCACAGGCGGCAGTGAGCCCTCCGATGAACGCGGATTGCTGGCCGACAGGTCTGATGGGCGGTTCGGACAGGTCGTCGACTTGGCCCGTTAAGCACCGGGCGATCCCGCTTGCGCAGAAAAGTACAAGGTCGTCCGCCGGTTTATCCGCATCAGGTCCGACTTGGCCGTAAGGGGAGATGAAGATAAGCGGTGTATCGGGCATGTATCTGCGCAGCGATTCTTCATTGCGCCCCAATTGCCGCAGGTGACGTGGCACACCCTCCACGACGATTAGGTCAGCGTCGATTGGAACGGCGCTCACGGCCGCTTTCTCCGCATTTAGATGCTGAGCAAGCGGTGTGTCGTCAACGGCATCGATTGTAACCACCTCGGCTCCGACGTCTGCGAAGAGGCGTCCACAGACGGCGGCGGCGAGCCCGTCGCCAATCTGTGTCAGCTTTAATCCGTTGAGAACGCTCATAATGGAACAAAGTGGTCCGCTGGCACACCGGGTCCAGAATGCCTTCAAAGGGATGTGAGGAAGACGAGTAGGGCATCGCGGTGGCGTTTTGCCAGCGCGGCGAAGCGGTTCCGAGCGGGCTGCGCCTCGCCTCCATGCCACAGGACCACCTCCGTGAGACCCCGGGCGCGGTCGTCATGCAGATAGAACGCATGCCCGGAGACGGCCTGCGTGAGACCAATACCCCAAAGAAGGGCCGTTCGCCACCCACGCGCCGTCGCCGTATCTTCCGCTACCCCGGCAAGTCCGTCATGGCGTGAACTGCCGCCATGCGGACCGTCCCGGCATTTGGTTTGTGCCGCCGTACAACCGCCCCAGAGTGCCGCGTGCCGGCGGTTGCCAATGCCGATATCGAGGGATAGCGCTTTAACGTTCTGATCCGCGATACGGCTTTGTCCCGCCTTCCAGCCAATGCGACCGATAGCGCCGTCGACGATGGCAGCGCGTCCAGAAATGCCGTCGCCGTCTCGGTCCTTCGGATCGGCGCCCGCCAGAATATCCTGATCCGAGATCGCTTCGAGAAGTCCAAGCCCGAAGACGGACGGTGCCAGGCGCGCGTCCAATTGTGTGGTGCGTGCGATTAGGCCGTAAGTCTCGCCCTCTACCCCGAAGGTGGGCCTATGAAGGCGCACTACCTCGCCCTCCGAGAGCATGACGGTACGTTTCACGTAGCGCACGCGGACCCGCCCTTCCGGTTATTGACCATCCATGGCGTTGTTCTGCAGTTAGCGGCCGTAGATCGAGTCGGCTGGCGCCAATCGCAGGATGAGAAATAGCGCACGTTCACCGGTGTTGGGCGGTCTGCCCCGGCCGTCTCGAAAATGGTAATCCGCGCAGGACCGCGCGTCGAAGAGGGGGCCGAGGCCGTCGGACGCGGTTGTTGCGCTCGGCGCCGGTCGCCAGCTCTTGCGGAAGAGCGAGTTGCCAAGATGTATTATCGCCCGGTCATGGTCGCTAAGAAACGGAAGCGGATGCAAAAAAGCATCGGGGTCGGCAGTCGCGGCGGCGCTTCAGAACAATAGCGTGAGGGCCGTAAGGAAGCGCATTAGGACTAACGTTGATCCACTGCCACCGCGTCGGCGACATTGTCGAACCCATCCCGCTTCAGCAACAATGTCAATTCGCTAGCAATTCGTGCGGCCAGTCCAGGTCCATGGAAAATAAGCGCCGTGTAGAGTTGCACCAGCGAGGCACCCGCTCTGATCTTTGCGTAGGCATCCGCTCCCGAAGAAACGCCCCCGCAGCCGACGAGCGGAACCTTGCCTTCGGTCAAGCGCCAGAAGCTGGCGAGGCATTCGGTCGACTTCGTAAGCAACGGTTTGCCCGAAAGTCCGCCCCCTTCGCCCTTCTGAGGGCTTTTCAGCGTTTCTGGCCGGTCGACGGTCGTGTTGCCGATAATGATGCCATCGATGCCCGTCGCCAGCGATACCTCCGCGATATCGCGCATCTCGTCCTCATTTAAGTCGGGCGCGATTTTCACAAGCAGCGGCGGCCGTTGCGCCCTGTCGGGTAGGCTTCGAGTGCGGGCGTCGAGCGATGCCGTTAGTAATGTCTCAAGGCTTTTACGTGCCTGCAGATCGCGCAATCCTTCCGTGTTCGGCGAAGAGATGTTGACCACGAGATAGTCGGCGAGCGGCGCCACGCGTTCAATTCCCGTAGCATAATCATCCTCAGCCTTCTCCGTCTCCTTATTCTTGCCTACATTTGCGCCAACGATACCACCCGATCCTCTGCGTCCAGAAAGTCGCGCGGCGTAAGGCTCGAGGCCTCCGCTGTTGAATCCAAACCGGTTGATTGCTGCTTTGTCTGACGACAGGCGGAATAGGCGAGGGCGCGGATTGCCCGTCTGCGGGCGCGGAGTTACGGTTCCCGTCTCGACGAAGCCAAATCCGGTCCGCAGTATGGCGTCCGGCACTTCCGCTTCTTTGTCGAAGCCGGCGGCGAGTCCGATCGGGTTAGGAAAATCAATTCCCCAAAGCGATTGAGCAAGGATAGGGTCCAATGGCGCACTGACACCGCCAACCAGTCCCGCCTTTAAGGCGCATATCGCCATTCCGTGGGCGGTCTCCGGGTCAAACAGGTGAAGGAACGGGCGGGCGAGTGCGTAGGGAATCATGGAAGGTTATCTACGCCAAAATCCGATCATAGTCACCCACATACGATCATCTGAAGCCATTGCGGCCCAAAACCCCTCGACATCAGGGGTGCTCGAATTGCAGTCATTGGGATGGGCGGAATACGCACGGGGACTTAAGATTGTATGCGTGCTGAACACGGTGAGACCGTTGTAGGTGTCGATATCACCCAAGGACGTTTGGCAATCAATGCGCGGAGGGGCGCAACGTGTTGCTAGGTGACCCGGCGGATGCCAATTTCTGGGACCGGGTAAAGGCCTCGTAAACACTCAAACTGGCTTTGCTCGCGCGGCCAAACCTCAAAACGAGCCTAGCCGTGCTCGCGCAGCTTCGAGACGTCGGATTCACGGGCGAGGTCGTGGCCACGGACAAATTCGAGGATGAAGCGGAAAAGCTGCGGGCGGGGCCGGTGCCTCGGCTGTGTTCAATATTTACGCCGAAGCAGGTGCGGGCTTCGCGGCCCATGTTCTCTGAGAGCATTCCGCAACAAGCTGAATGAGCTGCCGCCTAGTCGATCCGCAGTTCGATACCGAATTCGTCTATGAAAATCGCAGCAATTTGGTCGTAGCAGACGCCTTTGCGGACGACAGAATAGGTGCGGAAGTCGATCTGAGTGCTGGAATAGGCATAGCCTTCCTGCAGGTATTTTGACGGCCCGTAGTCGATGATCACGTCCGACACGGCGCGTACTTCGGCCTCGATGTCCTGGGCACGGTATTTCGTTCCTTGCTGCGAGCGGTTGGCGGAGGACGCCATCAAGGGAAAACTCGCTTCCACGCTCAATTCCGCGATCCGGTCGCGCAGCGGACTCGCGTTCAGTAGGAAATTGACCGTATCGTCCTTGGTCGACATACCCGTCAGAAAGGGGGGGATCGCGCTCATCAACGGATGCCCTTCGCGATAGGGCGCGATGACCGACATCGGCAGATCGTGGCGGATTGTGACGGCGTCGATAATCCGCGACGCCTCCTCACTCACGATTTGTATTTCCCGATGGGTGCGGTGATTGGCGACGACCCCGCTTGGCCGGTCGTAGCTCCGCGCCTTCGCGGCATAGACGCGCCGCAGTGCCTCTTCCGTGCCACTCATGATTGCGTAAGCGACATCCATATGAACGATGGCAATCCCGCCACCCTGTAGGCATTCGAAGACACGCGCGGCATCGGTTTCGTAGTCGGGTTGGATCATGAATAATGTACTTCAGCGTTAGGTAAGAATATCTCGGCGGCGGCTACCATTCAAAGAAATTGGTGATATCCGGCGCGGGTGATTTGATTTCCACCATGGTCGAGTCCTCCAGTGCCTCGACGGTTTGCGGCATGCCTGTCGGATGCAGAAACGTATCACCCAGCTCCAGAATAAGATCTCCCTCGCCGATGGTAGTCTTGATCCGACCGCGGACCATGTACACTAGGGATTCATGCGCGTAGACATGCACCGGCGCGCCTGTGCCGTTTGTGAAAGTGTTCTCCGAGGACGTCATGTGCTCGCCCATGATCAAGGGCTTCGCCATCAGCCCGCCGCCATAGGTCGGCCACCCCTCTATAGATTTTACGACAATGATGCGTGAATCGGCACCGCGTGAAACATAAAGGTTGGTGGTATCGATCATGCGTGGATTTCGACTTTCCGGGAGAGGTACCTTTCCTTTCAATTGGTGCGAGTGTGCGCTGCTGTCTCGACCTCGACGACCCCGCGCCCTAAATCCTTCCCCGTTACAAAAGCCACTCCGGAGACCGTGCCATGGCCTGCCTTACGCTTAGCTTGTCCTGCGTCGATTACGATCGCACACGGGCGATCTTCGAGGAAAAGGTTCGCGTCGAGGGATGCGAGATTGTGGGAACGCCTATGTCGCCGGAAGAGGCTTTCCATCGGGCCTTCAAGTTCCAGGAGTTCGACATCACAGAACTGTCCATGTCGAGCTACATGAATCTCGTCGCGAAGGACGAGGCCCCCTATGTCGGTATTCCGGCGTTTCTCTCGCGTATGTTCCGGCACTCATCTATCTACATTCGGACCGATAAGGGCATCGACGGGCCGGAGGGGCTGAAGGGCAAGGTCGTTGGTGTGCCGGAATACCAGATGACGGCAGCTCTTTGGGTGCGCGGCATGCTGCAGGATGAATATGGTGTCGCGCCCGCCGATATGCGCTGGCGGGACGGTGGCCTCGAGCAGGGCGGCAAGATTCCGAACGTAAGCCTAAACCTGCTGGATGGTGTTGAGCTGGAGACCATCCCGATCGCTCGTACACTCTCTGACATGCTCGATAAAGGCGAAATCGACGCTCTCATCAGCGCGCGCGCGCCTTCGTGCTTCGGTCGCAGCGATAAGGTCGCTCGGTTGTTTCCGGATTATCGTGCGTCGGAGGAGGCGTACTACCGGAAGACGGGGGTCTTTCCGATCATGCATCTCGTCGGTATCCGTCGCAGCCTCGTCAAGGCGCATCCTTGGCTACCGGTGAATGTTCTGAATGCATTCATTGAGGCGAAGGAAATCTGCTATCGTAATCTCGCAAAGGTCGGCCACCTGTTCACGACCCTGCCGTGGCCGGTTGATGAGTACGAGGCGGCAAAGGCACTCATGGGTGAGGATTTCTGGCCCTATGGTGTCGCGGCCAATAGCGCCGAGATCGAGGCGATGACGCGTTATTCCTTCGAGCAGGGGCTCACGGCGCGAAAGCTCTCGGCTGAGGATTTGTTCGCTGAGTCTACTTTCGAGCTGGCCAAGGTCTGAGTGCCCTTGGCGGCGCCCCCCGAATCGGCTTATAGGCAAGGCATAGCGAAAGAAAGCATAAGAGGATCCGGTCATGGCGATGCGAGGCGGGTTTCCCGACGAACGGACGATGGCGGACGTCACCGCGAAGATGTTGGTTGAGGTGGGGGCGGTAAATTTCAACGCAAAGGACCCGTTCATCCTGACCTCCGGCTGGGCGAGCCCAGTCTATCTCGATTGTCGCCGTCTGATCTCTTTCCCCCGCGTGCGAGAGACCCTGATGGAGTTAGGCGTTTCGAAAATCCTCAAAAACGCCGGGTTTGAGCAGTTCGACGCCGTTGCGGGTGGGGAGACGGCGGGTATTCCCTTTGCGGCCTGGATGGCGGAGCGTTTGATGCTGCCCATGCAATACGTCCGGAAAAAGCCGAAGGGTTTCGGGCGAAACGCTCAGATTGAAGGGGTTATCGAGGAGGGGCAGCGCATTCTGCTTGTTGAGGACATGACGACAGATGGGCGCAGCAAAGTAAATTTTTGCAACGCTTTGCGGGAAGCAGGCGCAAGCGTCGATCATATTTTTGTCATCTTCTACTACGATATCTTCCCAGACGGACCTGAAATCCTGAAGGACGCACAGGTCACGATGCACCACCTCGCAACCTGGTGGGATGTGCTGCGTGTCGCGAAAGAAAACAATCTTTTCGATTCTGAAACGCTTTCTGAAGTCGAAAAATACTTCAATGACCCAAAAGGGTGGTCCGAAATGCATGGCGGCGCTGCCGAGGCCGCCGGGTAACGGATTGGGGAAGTTACATGAAAGCTTCCCTTTGGACGCCCAAGGCTGATGGCCTGGTCGGTAAACCCGTAAAACGATTTGAGGACGACCGCCTTCTGCGGGGCCAAGGGCAGTATATCGCCGATCTCGTCCTGGACGGCATGGTGCATATGGCAGTTGTGCGTTCGCTCTATCCGCATGCGCGCATTCTTGGGATCGAGACGGTGGCCGCAATGGCGATGCCAGGCGTACTAGGTGTGTGGACTGGCGCGGATACGGCTGCGGATGGGCTCGGAGGGTTGCCGTGGGAAAGACGGCCACCGAACGTGCCGATGGAGCCGCCGGCAGGTGATCCGTCGATTGGACAGCCGCAACCGGTCTTGGCAAAGGACACCGCGCTGTATCTCGGGCAAGCGTTGGCCATCGTGGTGGCGGAGACGCCGTATCAGGCGCTCGATGCGGCTGAGGCGGTCACCTTCGAATACGAGCCGCTAGACGCGTTGATAGAAGTTCGCGCGGCCGCAGCACCAGCCGCTCACCAACTGTGGGCCCAGTCTTCGG
>DJKK01000003.1 GCA_002434595.1 Alphaproteobacteria bacterium UBA6544
GCTGATCGCCGGACCTTTTGGCGCCACTATGCTTGGTGATTTCGGCGCCGAGGTAATAAAAGTCGAACAGCCCGGGCGCGGTGATGCGCTGCGCGGCACGCCGCAGCCGGACGGTACTGCCAGCCGTTCCACCAACTGGCTCGTCGAGGCACGCAACAAGAAGTCCGTTACCCTGAACCTTCGGGTGCCGGAAGGCCAAGCAATGTTGAAAGAATTGGTGAAGCTTGCCGATGTCGTCGTCGAGAACTTCACCCCCGGCACCTTGGACCGGTGGGGCCTCGGGTGGGAAGACCTCCGACAGATCAACCCAAAACTGATCATGCTGCGCGTCTCCGGCTACGGGCAGGAAGGCCCCTACTCCAAACGCGCCGGCTACGACCGGATCGCGCTCGGCTTCTCTGGTTACATGTATCCGACCGGTTTCCCGGATCGCTTTCCGGTGCGTCCCGCCTTCCCGACGGCCGATTACAACACCGGTACCTTCGGAGCGCTAGCGGTCATGTTCGCACTATACCAACGTGATGTGCAGGGTGGTGAAGGACAGATGATCGATCTGGCGCTTTACGAGCCAACATTCCGGATCACCGCCAACATGATGCCCAATTTCTATCGTGATAACGAAGTGCGCGAACGCATCGGCAACCGCAATCCAACCTTCTCCCCTGCCGGCACCTTCGAAACGAAGGACGGGAAACTGGTACAGATCGCAGCCGGCGGCGACAACGTCTTCCAACGCCTTGCCGGTGCCATGGGCATGCCGGAGCTGGCCGAGGACGAGCGCTATTCCGTCAGCCGCGAGCGTATCGCCCGCGCGGACGAGTTGGAGGCGCTCTTGGCGGACTGGGTGAAAAAACATGACTTCGCCGAAATCGACCGCCGCTTTGCAGAAGAAAACGTACCCTTCGGCGGCATCTACACCGCGGCGGATATCTCGGAAGACCCGCACTACGCCGCGCGCGACAACCTGGAGACGGTGCAAGACGAAGAAGAAGGCAAAATCGTCATGCCCGCCGTCGTCCCCAAGCTAAAAGGCCCCCCCGGCCGCATCGCCCACGCGGGCCCCTCCATCGGCGCCCACAACGCCGAGATCTACGGCGAACTGCTGGGCAAGAGCGCCGACGAGCTGGCGAAGATGAAGGACGACGGGGTAATTTGACGGTGCTCCCACGTCATTCGAGAAATAAACCCGGAATTATTGCTAGAGACTTACGGGTCTATCGGTTCTTCGTTCGCGGCGCTCAGGCCAAAATTCCGGATCGCCGCAATGCGCCGTCCGGTAATAAAGGCGCAAACGGGCTAACCCTTCCCCTGCCCCATTGATTTCGGTGCTTTTGCCAATTCCTTGACGGCATCCATGTCGGGCTCAAAGCCGAGGCCGGGGGATTCCGGGAGGTCGAGCCAGCCGTCCTTCGGCTCTGGCAGGTTCTTGAAGAGCGCCTTGCAGCATTCGACCGAGACATGGTGGTACTCGACCATCCCGCCGTTCATCACACCCGCATGCAGGTGCATGTTGTGGAAGGGGAAGGCACCGCCGTTGTCGATCGGCACGTTGAACGCAGCGGCCATGCCCGCGACCTTCAGGATTTGCGTGAAGCCGCCGCCAATGACCACGTTCGGCTGCAGCACATCGACGGCCCCCTCCGTGATGAAGTCGCGGAAGCGGTAGGCTAGGGTCTCGGTCTGCCCGGCGGCGACGGGAACACGCGTGCGGGTCCGCATTTCGGCCATCTGTCGCACGTTGTTGTGGGTGATCGGCTCCTCGAAGAAGGAGATGTCATACTCCTCGATCCAATTGGCGAGCATGATCGCGTGGTACTGGTCGAGATTGCAATTGGCGTCGACAAAAAGTTCCGCGTCTTCCCCCGCACCGTCGCGAACATTGCGCACCCGGATGCGGTCTTCGCGGATAGCCTCCATCAGCGGACGTCTCTCGTCATCGCGACGTTTAAGCGCGTTCATGCCAACGGTCATCTTGAGGCGCTCGAAACCGTTCTTGCGCCAGAGTTTCGCTGCTTCACCAATCTGCTCGCGGTCAAAGAAGCCGAAACCGAAGGTCGCGTAGAGCGGTACGGTCGACCTGGCACCTCCGAGCAATCGCCAGACCGGCTGCCCCAACACCTTTCCCTTGATATCCCAAAGCGCCAAGTCGATGGCTGCGATGGCGTGCCCGCCGTACCCGGTCTGTCCCCGCGGCGTCAATTGCCAGTAGAGTTTCTCCCAAATTCGTTCCGTCGCCATCGGGTCCTCACCGAGAATTGTCGGCTCGGCAAGCCCGTTGATCGCTTCCGCCACCACGTCTTCGTCCATGATCGCGGTGATTCCATGCCCAAGATGCCCCTCATCGGTTTCCACTTCGACCAAAACGACGCTGAGGCCATTTCGCTTATTGGCGTTCAGGATATCGATTTCGAGTTCAATATAGAGCGGTATTGCTTCAACGCGGGCGATCTTCATGACGTCCTCTTCGCAATGGCATTCCCCATAAGTTAGGCGGCCGGGCCGAACTTTTCTCACGAAAGCATTGCATTACATCCTAAAAGGGAAAACGCTTGGGACAAGCAACTGTTCACTTCGCTGGGGATTTTCGCAGATGCGCTTCGCAGATCCGTCACAATATATTATGGATGACCCCGAGAAGGGCGTCTTCCGCGTCCACCGCGACGTCTATACCGACCAAGAACTTTTCGAAATGGAATTGAAGAATATCTTCGAGGGGACATGGGTTTACCTCTGCCACGACTCACAAGTGCTTAACCCGTTCGATTTCTACTGCACGAGGATCGGAATCCGGTCGGTCATCGTCTCCCGTGACAAGAATGGCGACTTGCACGCGTTCTACAACACCTGCCGTCACCGCGGCGCCACCCTCTGCCAGACGGAAACTGGCAACACCAAGTACCACGTCTGCAACTATCACGGCTGGGCCTACGACGCGGCGGGCAAAAACATCGACATCAAAGATAAGGACAAGGGCTGCTATACGGACGCCTTCGACGAGCAGGACCACAACCTGATTCCCCTGCCCCGTTTCGACAGCTATCACGGATTGATCTTCGCCAGCCTGAACCCAGACGTACCCACACTAGAAGAACACCTTGGCGAAGCGAAGATTCTGCTCGATCTGGTCGCAGAACAGAGCCCGAATGGCATGGAAGTCGTGCCGGGCCGTTCCGACTACACCTATAGCGCTAACTGGAAGATGCAGATGGACAACGGGATGGATCCCTACCACCTGACGTCGACCCATACGACCTTTATGAAGGTCGTGCAGCGCCGCCAAGACGGAGAGAGCGACAACGAGCAGGTCACCTCGCCGGACTTCCGCGACCGCTTCACGATGGCGGCCGGTATGTATACCTTCAAGAACGGCCATAGTATGATCTGGAACGATCATCCGAAACCGGAGACGATGCCTTTCTGGGGCATGATCGAAGATGTGCGCAATCAGGTCGGTGACGAGAAGGCGAAATGGATGGCGCGCTCGCGCAACATCACGATATTCCCCAACCTGCAATTCAATGATTCGACGTCACTGGTGCTGCGGACATTCATCCCGCACGCACCGAACCTAACGGAGATGAAGGTTTACAGCTTCGCACCGATCGACGAGCCGGACGACCTGCGCACGATCCGCGTGCGCCAACATGAGGATTTCTTCAATTCCTCCGGCATGGCGACGCCGGACGACACGATCTGCTATTCCGATTGTCAGGAAGGGTACAACGCCTTCCCAGACGATTACCTGCAGAGCTTCGAGCGCGGTATGGGCAACCTGATCTTCGGCCCCGACGAGGAAGCCCAGAAACTCGGCTTCGTCCCTGAGACTAGCTTGTTGGGTACTTTCCTCGACCAGGGTGAGACGTCCTATCACGGCCCCTACCGCGAATGGGCGCGCCTGATGCGGGCCGGCCACAACAAGGAGCAGCCGCTGGCCGGCGAATAGGAAGCCCCATGTCCGACCGTGAACTGCTCGCTCAAGGCGAGGACATCCTGTCGCGTGAAGCGCTCTACATTGATATGCGACGGTGGGAGGAGTGGATCGCCCTTTATCATGAGGACGCGATCTTCTGGGCGCCAGCATGGCGCAATGACGAAGAGTTGACCGAGAACGTCAAACGAGAAATTTCCCTCTTCTACTTTGAGAGCCGCGCCGGCATCGAGGACCGCGTCTGGCGCATCGAGACCAAGAAGGCGCCCGCACTCTGGCCCCTCGCCCGGACGACTCATGTTATCGCGAATCCGATATTCGAAACGCCGCCGAGCGAGACAGAAATGACCATCCATTCCGCGTGGACGTGTCACACATATTCACTCCGTGACCGCTCGCAGCATGCCTTCTTCGGACGCTACGAACACGACTTTAAGAAGTTCGACGGCGCCTGGAGAATCACTCGCAAGAAGGTAATTCTAATGAACGACTACATTCCGGCGGTCATCGACGTTTTTTGCGTATAGGCCAGTCGACTTGTTGGACCGGGCTCGTGTTACTAAGCTATTACTAGTGATCGGAGGATACCATGTTTCAAGCATGCGGTCTGGAAGAAGTTCTTGACACCGTCACCTTCCTTTCGGGGCATGCACCGCACACAACGGATACCAAGGGGATGTTCGCGCGCGTGGCGGACTATCAAGATGGGAGTATTTTCACCGGCAGATTTTCCGACACGAGCCACTGGGAACGCCACCTAACCGGCGATGAGATCATGCAGATCCTTAAGAGTTCCGTGGCGCTCACTCTGAAATCGGCAGAGCAGACCGGAAGTGTTGACCCCACGGCGGGTATGATCGCGATCGTGCCGCAGAACACCTGGTATCAGTTCTCCGCTCCGGACGGCGTCAACTTGATGACCATGACGCCTCAACCGGCGGAATATATCGAGGCCGCGGAACCGCCGCTCTGACAGACGGCATGAACGGACCTTTCGACAACACCTTCAACGCCGAAGAGATTGCCGCCGGGATTGCAGGCTGGGCGGCGATTGAGAGCCCCAGCTTCGATGCCGCCGCCGTCAACCGTATGATGGATACGGCTCAAGAGAAGATGTCGGCACTGAACGCCAACATCGAGCGCATTCCCGGCAGCGATGGTTACGGAGACGTCTTACGCGCCTGTTTTAACTGGGGCGAGGGGCCGGGAATTCTGGTTTTGGGGCATCTCGATACGGTTCATCTCGTTGGCACATTGAAGAAAGGTCTCTCCGTCACACGCGACGGAGACCGACTCTACGGCCCTGGTGTGCTCGACATGAAAGGCGGCATGTACCTTGCTGTGCACGCATTGGAAAAGATCATCGAGGCGCGTGGCGCATTAAGTCTACCGGTCACTTTTTTATTCATCCCTGATGAGGAAATCGGCAGTCCCTCGACCCGGCACCTGATTGAGTCGGAGGCAAAAACACACCGCTATGTCCTGGTCCCGGAGCCAGGAAAGCCCGACAAATTCGTCACCGGCCGTCATGCCTTTCTGCGATACAAGCTTCATACCTACGGCCGACCGGCGCATGCCGGTGTTGCTAAGGGGGTTGGCCGCAGTGCCATTAGTGTCATGGCCACGCTGATCGACGAAATTGAAGGTTTCAGCGATCTCGAGCGGGAGATGACCTACCGGGTTGGGGTAATAAACGGCGGAAATTTCGTGAATGTGATACCGACGGAGTGCCATGCTGAAGTTCTGTGCGTTGCCCCCACACCGGAAGCCTTCGCCGTGGTACAGCAACGAATGTCGTCACTTACCTCACCCGATCCAGATGTACGCCTTATTGTGGAAAGTGGCCCGGTCAGGCCATTGTTCGCCATGCAGCCGGCAACGGAAGAACTCTATGACGTTGCCCGACGCGTGGCGCGGGATATCGGACTCGACCTCAGTCACGGCCAATTCGGGGGCGGCAGCGACGGCAACTTCACCGGCGCCCTTGGCATTCCGACACTCGATGGACTGGGCGTCTGCGGCGACGGCGTTCACACCAAGCAGGAACATCTCCTGGTCTCGTCGCTTGTCCCGCGAGCGCGCCTCTTCGCCGGATTGCTCGAAGCGCTCGCCGAACGCAATATATAGCTCTTTATAGACGGATGCGAGCATATCGATGCACGGCTGAGCACCGTGAATGTCGGCGCGGAGATTTCTGGTCTCGACTTGCGCCAACTTTGCCCGGACGCGGAAGCCTATCTGAGGTAAGCATTAATAGACCGCTAGGTGCTGGTAATCCGCGATCAGGAAATGATTCCCCATCAATACGCCGACTTTATGCGCCTCTTCGAAACGCCGGTTAAGGAGGATATGTAGGTCGACGATTGGCATCCATCCGAGGTCGACGCCAATCACATCCGGCCGAACGAACGCCAGCGAATCAATTTCTGGCATATGGATCATTCGTTGCGGGATCACCCGACCCGCATCACGAGCCTCTACGCGCGGCAACTGCCGCCGGTCGGTGGCGATACGCTGTTCTTAAGTCTTGAAGCCGCTTATGACGGCCTTTCCGACCGAATGAAATCGCAAGTCAAGGGCGTGCATTGTTTCCATCGGGTGTGGCGAACGCAGAACATCAAGCGGCGACACACGAAATAAGAAACGGATGCCATGAAAAAAAGTAGCCGCCCGCAACCCATCCTCTCGTCGGGCGCAACCCTAAGAACGGGCGAAAGTTTCTGTTTGTGAACGTGCCGATCTACTGCCGCAGCATCGTGGAGATGCCGATTCCAGAAGGGGACGCCCTATTGCTAAGTTATACTGGCACGTCCAACGGCCTGGTTTCATCTTCGCGTCATCTAGCAGGAGAACACAGTCGTGATCTGGGAAAACGTGCATTGCCTACACTATCCCGTTGCCGACTATTCCCCGCACGAAAGCAAGCTGTGGCGTGTTGTCATCGAAACCGACGAACGGCCGATAGCCGCTTGACTATTCGGCGGCAATTTCGTTGTAGAGGACCGGATATCCATTCTCGTTCGCCTCTCAGTTGAAATAGTTCATCGTGCGATCCGAACTCGAATGAATGCCGAGCAACCGCATCTTCTGACCCCCGACAATACGGAAACTGTGCGGCACATTTGCCGGCAGTGCGACACTGTCGCCCGGGCTGAGACGAACCGGGTCGTCTTCCCCGCCCTCGAGCCAAGCCTCCATTCCACTTTCGATGATAAAAAGTTTTTCCTCGTAAGGGTGCCAATGCAATTGTGCGATATAACCTGGCACCGGGGTTTGAATGCCGGTCCGCACCGGTGTATCGCCATCGGCAACAAGCGGATGATAAAAAGCGGGCGGTCCGAACTCGACTCTCTCCAAGTCGGCCAGCTTCTTCAGCTTCAATGTTTCCGGCTGATCGGTCATGCCGGCCTCCCTCTTACCTATTCCGCAAGTGTGACGAAGAAAAGCTTACGGCCAAAAGGCCCGTCGCCATTTGAAGGCGATGGCTGCCGTCGCCATGACGTCGATGACGATAAAAATCCAGACTGTCGATACGTATCCGATCCTATCGATCAATGCGCCCGCAAGCGGCAGACCAAGTGCCAAGCCGTAGACGGCCAGCATACGTACCCCTAACACCCTGCCCCGCAGCTCCGAGGCAGCCGTACCTATGATGAGGCTCGACATCGACAGCATCGTGAAACTCTGGACGACACCGATTACGGCAAGTAGCCCTAAGCCAATCCGGATATCCGTTACCGTGCCGAAAACCGCCAAAAGCACAAACCAGATCATGGCGCAGGCGAACATAAAACGTGCCGGTGACGGCGAGCCGCCTGTCGTCGCCATCAGAACGGAACCAACGAAAGCACCCCCGGCGTAGGACGTGACCAAAGTGCCGAGCCCACCTTCCGCCACATGAAAGATTTCTTTCGCCGAGAACGGCAGCAGAGAGATGGTGAACGGAAAGGCGGCAAAGTTGATCAGGAACGCGAGCCACATCAGTGCCAGGAGCTTCGGTGTGTTCCAGATATAGAGAAAACCGCCCTTGAGGTCGCGCCAGCGAGACCCCACCTCGTTTGGTCGTTGTGATCGCACGATGCCAAGTGAAAACATAAAGGCCGCGACATAGAAAACCGTCACTACAGCATACGTGTTGCCGATTCCAATGGCGGCGAACAGTCCGGCGCCGGCAATGGCGCCCGCAATGCGGGCGGTATCCTGCGTGGTGCGGGCAAGACCGATCCCCCGAACCAAATGCTCGGGTGGCATAGTGTCTCCCAATAACGAGTTCCGCATCACGAGGTCCGAGGACCTTACCAAGCCCGAGAAAAGTGCGATCCCCAGCACGAAATTGGGCGTCAACGCGTCGTTCAAGCCGAGCGTCATCGTGACCGCCGCGAGTGCCGCGTAATATGCCCGCATGAAGCAGAGCATGGTTCGCCGTCCGAGACGGTCTCCGAGCATGCCAAAGACCGGTGACACCAACGTCCCAAGAAAACCAAGCGCACCAAAGGCGGTCAGCAGGATGACCGAGTCGGAAGTCACCAGCACGTACCAGCCGAGGACCAGCATCTCCATCTCAAACGCCCAGGAAGTCAGCAGGTCTGCCGGCCACTGAAACCTGAAACTCCGTACCCGGAAGGGTGCGAGAGCGGCGAACCGGTCGATCAGACTCATATCACTTTGCGGCCCAGATCACCGTGCCTCGATTTCGTCGATCCGGGCCGCGGGTGAAATGTGATTCAAGCTGACCCGTGTCTCGATCACGCAAGGACCGTCATGTGCCATCGCAGCGGCAACCTTGTCCTCGACATCGGCTTCGGTCTCGATTTTGAAGCCCTTCGCACCGAAGGCCTCACCCCAAGTAGCGAAATCGGGATTGATGAGTTCCGTGGAAGTCGGTCGGCCCGGAAAACTTCGCGCCTGATGCATGCGGATCGTTCCATAAGCATTGTTGTTTGAAACGAAAATCTTGATTGGCACACCGTACTGAACGGCTGTTGCCAACTCGTTTCCAGTCATCAAGGCACCGCCATCGCCTACAAAAACGACGATTTGGCGCCCGGGACTGGACAGGCCCGCTGCCACACCGGAAGGCACACCCGGGCCCATCGCGCCGACGGTTGCCCCGATAAACATGTTCTCCTGCCCCATATTGAGGAAGCGCGACGGCCAGCTGGAGAAGTTACCCGCATCGCATGTCACAACGGCATCCTTCGCGAGATGCTTGTCGATAGCTTTGACCACGTGCCCAAAAACCACACCGTCATTGGACGAAACCGGTGTCCAATCCATGACCTTACGATGCACTTCATTGAGCCCACTCACCCACTCCGCGCGTGATGGCGGCAGGGTGCCCGGCCCGGCTTCCAACATCACTTTAATGAATTCGTGTGGGTCACACCCAATGCCTAATTCCGGCTCGTAATTGCGGCCAACTTCCTCCGTACTCGGCCAGACATGGATTACTGGTTGATCCGGTTTCGGCGCACGAGGGAAGCTGTATCCTTGGCTCATTGAGGGGCCAATCCGTTCACCGAGGACTAGCAGTAAGTCGGTCTCCT
>DJKK01000279.1:0-2275 GCA_002434595.1 Alphaproteobacteria bacterium UBA6544
CGAATGCGATTCCCCATATTTTCTGTCGCTAAACCGAAACAAACAAAGCATCGCCATCGACATGGCCGCCCCGGAGGGGCGCGATGTGATCCTCGAGCTTATGTCGGAAGCAGACGTCCTCGTCGAGAATTTCCGAACCGGCGTTATGGAGAAATTTGGTTTTGGATACGAGAGCCTAAAGAATCGGTTTCCGAAGCTCGTTTATTGTTCGATTTCGGGCTATGGCCGCGAAGGATCACAGAAATCACGGGCCGCCTATGACCCGATCGTTCAAGCGGAAAGCGGCCAGATGGCGACGAACGGCAGTGTGGAATCTGGGCCGATGCGGACGGGCCTCGCTGTTACCGATACCTATACCGGCCATTTCGCCGTGCAGGGTATCCTCGCCGCTCTTTTTGCCCGCGAGCGTTTGGGAAAAGGCCAATATATCGAGGTCCCCTTGTTCGATGTCGCCGTATCGTCTTTGTCGCATTACGGAATTCGCTACCTGCTCGACGGTACGGAATTGCCGCGCGTCGGCAATGGCAGCAACGCGGCGCAACCCATCGGAGTATTTCCCGCCAAAGACGGGAAATTGATACAAGTGACTTGTGCCAGCGAGCGCGGATTCTTCCAATTCGCAACGGCATTGGGCCGTGAAGATCTTCTGGAGGACGAACGTTTCGCGACAAACCCAAAGCGCCTCGAAAATCGGGATGCGCTATATGTCATCGTAACAGAAACACTAGCATGTGATACGCGCGACGCTTGGCTAGCAAAGCTCGAGGCCGCGGGCGCTCCCGTTGGTGCGATCAATGAGATCGGCGACGCCCTAACAGATCCGTTTGTCGAGGAGCGCAATCTTGTGGAGCACTTGCCGCATCCCATGGTCGGCACCGTCCCAAACCTTCGCTCACCGTTACGGATGTCGGAGACCCCGGTTAGGTCCGCCAACGCTCCTCCGATGCTTGCGCAGCATACCGACCACGTGCTCGGTCATATCTTGGGATACGATGAAGAAAGGATCGCCGCACTCAAGGAAAGCGGCGCCGTCACCTGAAACAGGAGACACGCATGACCATTTATCTCGACCACAATGCGAGCACGCCGGTCGCTACCGAAGTCGTGGAAGCGATGCAGCCATATCTACGGCACGGTTACGGAAACCCCTCGAGCCGGCACTGGGCGAGTGACGGATTGCAGAACGCTTTGGCAAAGGCCCGCTCGCAAGTCGCCTCCCTTCTGGGTTGTGCTAGCGAAGAAGTCGTCTTCACAAGCGGCGGCAGCGAGGCATCCAATCACGCGCTGAAGGGTGCGTACTTTGCATCGGGTCGGCGCGACGCCCATATCGTGACCACCCAGATCGAACATCCCGCGACCATCGAGACCTGCCGCTTCTTGGAACGTCTCGGCGCCGAAGTGAGCTATCTGCCTGTCGATAGAGAAGGAATGCTCGATCCGGAAGACGTGTGGCGCGCGGTTACCGAACGGACGATCCTCGTCAGTGTCATGCACGCGAATAACGAAGTCGGCACCGTCCAGCCAATATCGGAGGTAGCCTCAATTGCCAGAGAACACGGCGTTCTTTGCCATACCGACGCCGCGCAATCCTCAGGCAAAATTCCCGTCGACGTTGGCACACTCGGCGTCGACTTACTGACCTTGGCCGGCCATAAGCTCTACGCACCAAAAGGCGTCGGCATGCTCTACATTAAGTCCGGGGTGGAGTTGGAGCCGCTGATCCACGGCGGAGGGCAGGAAGACGGCCGGAGATCCGGAACAGAATCGATAGTCATGGCAGTTGCCCTCGGCGCGGCTTGCGCCTTGGCTGAGTCCCGCCTGGCAGAAAATCCGCTGGCTTTAACGAGAGATTATTTCTGGGAAAAGCTGTATCAGGCCTTCGGCGATCAAGTCGTCCAGAACGGCGCCGTGGACCGGCGACTTCCAAACACGCTCAACGTCTCTTTCGTTCGCCGGGACGGTTCAAAGTTATTAGAGGCGCTCGAAGGAATTGCCGCCTCTACCGGTTCCGCGTGCCATGAGGACAAAGTCACCATGTCACCGGTTCTCGCGGCTATGGACGTCAGGGAAGACATCGCCATGGGCGCCATCCGCTTTAGCGTCGGGTTCGACACCACCAAAGACGATATTGAGACGACCGTGTCTGCCTTGCGAAAGGTACTCGTCGACGAGAGGTAGAATGATGCAAAAGACACACATGAAAGTTCACGTCACACGAATCGACTGGGAGGTCACATCATGAATGTTCGAAAGACCCTGCTCCTTAAGGAGGTCA
>DJKK01000279.1:2655-6264 GCA_002434595.1 Alphaproteobacteria bacterium UBA6544
ATGGCGGTTTTCCACAATCCGTTCGCCGGGCGTTTCGAAGAAGACCTGTCCCCCTTGTTCGATATCAGCCGCGCGCTTGGTGAACGCCTGATGGAGGACGCAGTAGCGCAACTGGTCGGTCCCCCCGTCAGTTACGGCAAGGCCGCAATTGTCGGCGTGGATGGTGATTTGGAGCACGGCGGCGCCGTAATACACCCAAAGCTCGGCAAACCCATGCGCTACGCTGTCGGCGGCGGTGCGGCGCTCATCGCGTCGAATGCAAAAGTCGCCGCGCTTGGATCACCCATAGACATGCCTCTCGGCCATAAGGACGAGGCCTGGTCATTCCATCATTTCGACACGATCACCGTCATGGTGGCGGACGCGCCGCGACCGGATGAAATCGTGCTGTGCATGGGCGTTGCGGATGGCGGCCGTCCTCATCCTCGGGTCGGTTCAGCACCAATCACCGACTGACCGGACTACATAGTATAGTTCATCCCGATCCGACCGCCATCGACATAGATAGTCTCGCCTGTGATGTAGCTCGCCTTGTCGCTGGCCAGAAACGCGACGACATCGCCAATCTCCCGCGGCGTGCCGATGCGTTTCAGCGGTGTGCGCGACATGACCATTTCCATCGCTTCGGGGTTGGCGTTAACACTCGCCATCATTGCCGTGTCGATCGAGCCCGGGCCTACCGCGTTCACCCGAATGTTATGCGGCGCCAACGCCAAAGCCGCTGATTTGGTCAACTGCATGACGCCGCCCTTGGAGGCGCAATAGGCGGCAATGGATGGGATCGCAACCTGTGCATTGATCGACGACATGTTCACGATGGCACCTTCAATCTTCTCCGCGACCATGGTTTTCGCCGCCCGTTGCAATGCCGCAAATGTGCCGATCAGATTGACGTCTATCACAGACCGGAATTGATCGAGGGAAGTTTCGAGAAAGTCATTCGGCAAAGCGATGCCTGCGTTATTGACCAGGATCGACACCGGGCCGGCCTCGCTCTCGATGGTATCGAAAAGCGCGTCGACCTGCGCTGAATCACCCATATCGCAGGCCAATCCGACAGCGCACCCACCCAACTTATCGGCGGCTTCTTCGACACCCACCTTGTTTATATCAGCGACGACGATGCGCGCCCCGGATTGTCCGATCGCCTCGGCGCAGGCATACCCAATGCCTTGAGCCCCTCCAGTGATCAGTGCAACAGGTGTATCACCCATACCAAATCTCCAAAAATGTTCGTCGGGCACGGGCCGAAACGACGCTGGCCACGGCACTGCGGGAATGCCCGCTATCTAAGCGATCACTATATGGGTGGTGGGGCGCGTCGGCAAAACGATCAATAGGGTCGACCGTACGATTAAGCAGCGGCGATTCTGTGGGCGAACTCGACCCGTAAAGTACGCCCAGAACCCTGCTATCCGATGTGATCGGTAAGTTGGACGATCAGTCCTATAGGGGCTGTGTCGCGATTCGCGACGAAACCGCATCACGGAGCGATGATCGAATCCACGGCCTTCATCCGTGGTACTGAAGGCGATTTTCTGATCGCTCCATTCCGCAAGAACGCGAATTCGCCGGTTCGCAAAATCGTCGAAAGACAGACGGCCTTCAAGTTCCTTGAGAAACTCGATGATATTATCAAGATCAAACGCTTTAGAGAGCGACCCAATCTCTAGGTTGCCATCCAACGATGCGTTCGCGATGCCTTCATGCAGGCATATCTGAACCGCCGAGCGGCAATCGCCAGAGAGACTGGTCGCCATTTCCAACCGCCACACGATTACCTGTGACAGAACGAGGTCGTAGGCAGTCTCGGTTGAAAAATCGGCCATATCCGAGCGAGTTGACGCATCACGAAACGGACCGGCGTCACGTGCCTCGTCACAAGCACTATCGAATTCAACGATTCCAAGAACAGGATTACGACAAAGCGCGGCCAACTCGTGTTGCGCGGGGCGTTTTGCGACGCTCAGCACCCGGCTGCCAATCTATGGCCGGATGGATACAACGATCGGATCGCCAGGTGCGAGATTTATCGCCCCAACTATCGAAGCGACGATGTCACCATTGTCGTCGGCGCAACATATCCGATAGTCGCCCTGCCCCTCTCCCGAGTATGAACCGATACCTTTGATTGTATGCTGCGTTGCCCCACGTATCGCTGGGTCTCTATCGCCCGTTTGTTGCCGCATCGTCTGTCACCCCAGCATTGGGAACCTCTCACCCAATACCTTGGCAGACACGGCTTAAGAGAACGTTAACGGCGGGCAGACCCTTAAGCGTGCCCGCCGTGGCGTATCGTTCTGCGCGGCTTAGTCGGCGGCTTCGAGCTTGTCTTGCGTCTTGGTTTCGAAATCGCCAGCGTCATGGCGCTCTCGGAGCTGCCCGCTCGGCTCCCCCCGGACGCGATTGACCATCCGGCCCCGCCGGACTGGCTCACGGTTGAGCGTTTCATCCGCCCAGCGCTTGACGTTGGTGTAAATTTCGACATCCAAGAATTCGCCCGAGTCGTACTGCCATCCCATCACCAAACCACCGTACCATGGCCACACCGCCATATCAGCGATGGTGTAATCGTCGCCACAGAGATAGCGATTGTCGGCGAGCTGGCGGTCCAACACATCGAGCTGGCGTTTGACCTCCATGGTGAAACGGTCAATGGCATATTGGATTTTCGTCGGTGCGTAGGCATAAAAATGGCCAAACCCGCCGCCGAGATATGGCGCGCTGCCCATCTGCCAGAATAGCCAGGAGAGGCACTCCGCCCGAGCTGACGGATCGGTCGGCAAGAATTCTCCGAACTTCTCGGCGAGATACATCAGGATCGCACCAGACTCGAAAACGCGCGTCGGCGGGTTTGTACTGTGATCCATCAATGCCGGGATCTTGGAATTCGGATTGACCCCGACAAAGCCGCTCCCGAACTGATCGCCATCGCCGATCTTGATGAGCCAAGCGTCGTACTCTGCACCGCTGTGCCCGAGGGCCAGCAACTCTTCCAGCATGACTGTCACCTTGACGCCGTTGGGCGTCCCCAACGAGTAGAGCTGCAATGGATGCTCACCGACGGGCAGTACCTTCTCATGCGTCGCACCCGCGACCGGACGGTTGATACTGGTGAAGGCGCCGCCGTCCTGCGCCTCCCATTTCCAGACCTTAGGGGGCGTGTAGGTGTCGTTCATCTTGTAGCCTCCGTTCGGAAAATGGGTTATCCAGGCAGCTTTGTGGACTGCCAGGCAACCATGCGCCACTGGCCGCTCTGATTCTGCCAAACATCGGTGAATCTTACGGAAAAGGCGTTGGGATTGCCGTTCGCCTCGACGGTGATATCGGCTCGCCCTGTAAGCACAACCGCATCGCCCAGATCCAGCGCTTCGACATCAGACGGCGTGCATCGGGTATAGACCGTCGCTCCCGATTCCATATTGCCGATCAGGCTCTCTTTCGTATCGAGCCGCGCCGAGGAATGCGTGTAGACCAAATCCTTACAAATCAGGTTCTTCAGTTTGGCGACGTCCTTTTCGGTCATCGCCTGCATGCGTTCTTTATCGAGCGCTATTACTTTTATGCCGTTCTCGCTCATAACCGCCTCCCGTTGCAAAATCACCTATT
>DJKK01000129.1:0-5139 GCA_002434595.1 Alphaproteobacteria bacterium UBA6544
GACACGGATTAGAGTTTCATCCGGGCAGGAGAAATCGAGCCAGGGGCCGGAGGAAATCAATGTTTGGGCAGCTGCTCGTGTCGATTTGGAAACCCATTAGGGTACTGATTGTCTTCTGGCAGGTTGTTTTTTCCACCCAGCGCTCTTCGGAGATGACGACTAAATCAACTTAGTCATGCGAAACTGCCGTGCCCAATCGACAAACGGTTTCTGGATGTGCCGTTACTGCTGGGCACTACTCGGTCTCTGTCACATCTAGTGGGCAATCGGGGCATTGTGCGCAACCGAGTTTGCTCCATTCTGGAAAATTGTCCGTATTTTCGCTTATGTGCTTCCTCGTCGATTTATCGATTTCGATTTTAAAGACTTCTCTATTTAAATTGCCGAAGTCAAAAATGTATCGAAACTGGATTGGGCGACCTGTCTTTCTCATGGTTAAAGGTTCACCGACTAAATCATATGTCGATGGCATTATTAAACACGTTGGGAAAGAGGTTGTCGCCTGACATAACGTAATCCTAGCCGCAAATGAGGAGGTCTAAATAAAGAGGGATAAAGCTTTACAAGTCTTAATCATGATGCGTTTAGCGGGAAAATTTCGCCAAACGCGCGAGTTATTAAACTATTGGTGTCGTTATTTTTGACCGTTAATGTTCAGGCCTCATTGTATGCTCTGATTGACACCGTATCTTTTAACAATCTGACGTTTTTTTTACTTATTGTTGTTTGTCCGTGAATGCGAAGAGCGGGTGGTAGCGTACTGCAAGACATTGACCAATTTTTTCCCGATTGACCGGGCAAGTGGTTTGACATTTCGCGCATAGTACGCGGTTAAGCACGGACCAAAACACCGTGGGTGCACAGTCCACCTTGTGCTTGGTGGTTGTGAAATCACTGCGATTGGCCGTACACCCGTGTTCTTTTCAAACAACATTGCGGTAATACCGATTTGCGATTGATTGACCGGACTGCGTTCAATGTGTCGGGTCACCTTGAGGCTGACTAAAAAATCGGCGTTAAAGTCTTCGCGCTGGAATACCCATCTCCAATCTTTAGTGCTTGGTCTTCTCCTTCTTGGCATATGTTTTGGGTGAATGAATTCGGACTGAGCGACCTTGAACCCCGCCATATTTAATGCCGAGATTATTTCCTCAGCCGTACTGGTATACAACGGATCGGATTCGACTGCGGCTCCATTGCTCGCGGCGTCAGGTAGTAAGACAATCGATTTAGCATAAGAGGAGTTTACCCATGATAATATAATAAAAATATATGAGAGGAATATTCGAATAAAATTTTTATGTTTAAATAAACATTGATTAAATATCGTGAGTATTAATGATTTTAATGTTGTTTCTTTCATTTGGTATATTTAGGTCATTAATTTTTAAATTGGGAACTATCTAGATCAAGTCTCCCATCCTTACTCGAGGATGATCTATTGCTCGTCTTGGACGCTTTTTTGGCAAAAATCAAGGGCTGGCCTAGCTATCTGAGAAAGGCTATGCAGGTCATATGGTTTTCGGACGTCGGCGGAGCCGTCTCCCCTGAAGTATCCAGATTGAGCTGGTCAAGTATTTCGTTGGCGGCTCGACGGCCCGCTCAGCAGCCGCCCTCATGGGCGTGAACCGGCACACGGCGACCTTGTAATTCCACAAGCTGCGAGAGCTTATTGCCGAGCAGATCGACGCCGAGACGCTCGAGCTGCTGGCCGGCGAGATCGAGGTGGACGTGAGCTATTTCGGCGAGGTCAGAAAGGGCAGGCGCGGGCGGGGCGAGCGCTGCAAGGTTCCAGTGTTTGGTCTCCTGAAGCGGGGCGGCAAGGTCCATGCCGTGGTCATTCCAAACGCCAATTCTCAACGCTTTTCCCGATAATCCAGGGCAAAATCAAGCCGGACAGTATCGACTACTCCGACAGCTTCGGCGCCTAAGATGTGCTGGACGTCTCGAAGTTCCATCAAGTCCGCATCAACCACTCCAAGGCTTTTGGGGAAGACAGGAACCACATCAGCGGAATCGAGAACTTCTGGAACCAGTCCAAGCGCCATCTCCCGCGTTTCAACGCGTTTCCCGCCCGCATTTCCCTCTTTATCGGAAGGTGTGCGAATGGCGCTTCAATCAAAGACCCACCGAAAACCTCTTGAAAGTATTACGCAAGTGGGCAAAAGTCTAATCGGTGGCTCTCAGCTAGGCCAACCCCAAAATTTAAATAAGGATGGTTACTTGTATTAGAGTGGTACATCCTTTTTTGATTGTGGGCGCCTTGCCGAGCAGTGCCCTAATGCTGCAAAGATCATCAGCCTTTTGCATTTAGTGATGGAATACTCATGGATCGGGATACGTTAACGTACCTTTTGAAATCCGGGAAATATCTCTGTTTCAATCCGATAGATACTGATGATCCCGAAACGGATGTGGTTCGTCACCATGCTGAACTTGAGTCGCCAGCGCAGTCCGAGGAAGCAATGAGCGGCGCTGACGGGCCTGAAATAGAAGATCTTTTTGATAATGCGTATCTAAAGGGATCGGTTTTTTTCAAGGAGGTTGCAACAGACGATCGAACAGGTCGTTTGTATACGTCGACAAGGGTCCTTATGGCCTACAATAGTGATGTCCCACGCGAAGGTGGCCCGTCTTTTGAGGCTTCACCCGGATATTTGGATAAGTACCTCACTGAATATTTTGGTGGGGTCGAGACAATCCTCACAAATCACGATAGATGTGTTCTCGATATATTTAATCGGACGCCGACTTTTGACCCCTTTATGTTGATGGCGCAGCGGCAGTACATTGAGCGCTTTAGGCCTGTCGGAGACCGACATTTCTACGTTTCGGCTTCTGTATCAAGAGAAGTAAGATCGATCATCGGCCAGAAGGCGCGCCAATTGGTCCAGTTGGCTGCGAATGCCGGTGTTGAACCAGATAAAATAACAGCTACTGTCGGCGCATTGGAAGACGCTATTTGGTTGACCGAGACAAACGAGGGAACCAGCCAGGTTTTCCACGAAATGGGGATCCCACTGGGAGAAGAAGACAACATCTTGCTCGCGTGGAAAGGGATTTCTTATTATGAATATATGCTTACGGAATTTCGTATAGATTATATAACAATGCTTAAATGGTTGGGCTCGGGAAATTCCTATCCAAGTGACATTGAGTTGTTAGGGGAAAGTGGGGCGACAGACATCTATTCGTTGCGCAAGCGCGCCAAATCTGCCCTTCGGAATTCATATTTAAAAGCGGCGTATATTATGGATAATTACCAAAAGTCTTACGACGACTTGGTGCAACTTCAAGATCCTAAGCCTTTTCATTCTTTTCTGAAGAACGCGCGAACTCATTTCGAGCAATTGGGGATGTGTGTGGGGAGCTTCGGCCATGCGAACAATGCATGGAAGGCTCTCACAAACTATGGGCATCTCAAGAGACCAAATGCGCAAAACTTGGAGAAATTCTATAGGTTTGTTTGCGATTTGATGGAATTAAAATAATTTAAACGATTTGAATACAGTCATCTGTCAGGAGATCAAGAGATGACAAATCCGGACCGAGCGGCCGGTGTTTATTGATCGCACCTTCTCCAGGCAATTTCATAGTAAAACAAGGCGAGGGAATCGATCAGTCTATTGCGGCGTCGGCTTAATAATCGAACCGCAATATTACATCAGCCGGTACATCGAAGAAGTGGGTGCTCTAAACACGGAATAATGATTTTTATCAAATCAAGTCAATTAAAGAGTTGAAGATAGAAGTGAATATAGGAGAGCTCACAATGCTTATGGTCAGTCAAGCCCTTTGCATCAAACTAGATCAGGATGGAGAATGGGAAGATGACTGTTTCCGCCGCGGAGTTGAATGATGCGGGGATCCTCATATGAGCAATCGGTCGATCCTTTTAGAGATGGATAAGCGGCGCGCCGGATACCCCGTCTCTCTTTTAATATCAGGATTACGGGGTACACGCACGTCCGCCTGTTCATTCACATGATTAGTCACAACCTTTACGAGACCAGTCGTTGTAATTTTCTTTTGTCTCCCATTTACTGGCTTAAAATGCGCTAATACCAAACTAAGGGAATTTTTATCGAACTTACCGGGTTCTGCAGCATTTTGAGTGCTTTCGATAGAACATAGATGGTGCAATCGTGAAAATTCCCTGTATCTTCCCCATTGGTCAGGGAAATTTAAGGTGACTAGTTCACACGAGACTGCTTTCAGCGCAACTCTTTCCGGATGCAGGGCTGCCGATTTTTCGCTGCATCGGCCTAGCTATTTACTAATGTTGACAGGGAAGTTCTGAGGGATGATCAACGCCTCTCCACCAACGGGCCCACTCAAGGGTTATCGCGTGATCGATTTAACCACGGTCCTATTTGGCCCATTTGCAAGCCAGACCCTCGGAGACTGGGGTGCGGACGTTATCAAGGTGGAGCGTCTGGACGGGGACACCTGGCGCACGGCCGGGCAATTCCGAAACCGTGGGATGAGCGGCCAGTTCATGGCCGTCAACCGCAATAAGCGCAGCATTGCGCTCGATCTAAAACACCCGGACGGAAAGGCAGTTCTAAAGCGCTTGCTCCGCACTGCCGATGTATTGCTCTCAAATATTCGTCCGGCGGGCCTCGCACGGCTTGGGTTCTCCTACGAGGACTGCCAGGTCCTAAACCCTGAACTGATTTATGCCTCCGCCACGGGTTTTGGCCAGGACGGCCCCTGGCGGGCCCGTCCAGCTTTCGATGAAATCATTCAGGCCGCTTCCGGTTTCGCGTCCGCTTTGGGCTCGGAGGAAGAGCCGGCGTTCGTACCAAGTTTGGTGGCGGATAAGCTCTGCGCGATGGCGTTGAGCTCGGCGGTAACAGCGGCCCTTCTGCACCGCGAGCGAACCGGAGAAGGTCAGAAGGTCGAAGTGCCGATGCTGGAAACACTCGCCGCGTTCAATAGCATCGAGATGCTGGGTGGATACGCGTTCTTGCCGCCGATCGGGCCGCCGCGATACAAGCGGGTTCAGGAACGCCGTCCGGTGCGTACAAAGGATGGCTGGATGACAATGCTGCCCTATTCCAGCGACAACTGGTGCGCCTTCTTTGAAGCGGTTGGACACCCCGAGTGTATCGAAGAATTCGCCGTCCGAGATCGGGT
>DJKK01000129.1:5526-7396 GCA_002434595.1 Alphaproteobacteria bacterium UBA6544
TACAGCGCACCACCGCTGAATGGGAAGCACTGTTGCTCGAACTCGATGTGCCGCATGCTGCATTCACGCTAATCGAAGAAGTCGCCGCGCAACCGCACCTTAAAGCGGTGGAGATGTTTGAAGAGTTGGATCATCCGACGGAGGGGACGCTCGTGCAGGCTCGTCCGCCGGCCCGGTTTTCGGCGTCGCCCGCTGGCATTCATCGGCTGCCGCCGCGGCTAGGAGAACACACCGGTGAGATCTTGCGGGAAGTGGGCTACGACGATGCGGAGATCGATGGGCTGCGACAGGCGAATGCTATTGGCGCTGCGGAAGAGGGATAACAGCGTTTCACCAGGCTCCGCAAAGGCCAGAGACGACGCACTGAGAATCCATCATCGCTAGACAGCGAAAATGATCTTGTGCCTCGAACTGTCAAAAGACGATCGTGCATAGGAATATCCAGCGCTCGGTTGAATCGTCGTCGCCCGCATTCCTGTGTAGGAATGAAGCTTCGTGCCATATGACGGTGTCGCCGGCAACGTTGAACCCCATGCATTTACAGAGATTATCGTATCGGTTGATGAAGGTGAGATTCCCATCCTCATCGAGACGCCCCATTTCGCCGGTCCAGAACTATCCACTGTCCACTAAGGTCCGGGCCGTCGCCTACTGTTGTCGAAGTAACCACACATTACCTGCGGACTCCACGCAAAGATGTCCCCCTTCTTCACCGGTGGTTAGCACGTTGCCGTTAGGATCTCGGATCTCGATCTCGTTTCCTGGCCATGGTTGACCTTCGGTTGCGACGGTATCCGCATCCATGCCGCTGTTGTTGACCAGTGGCCCGAGAGTCCATTGTAGGACCCTATTACAGTAACAACTCACCACGGCTGGAGTATTCTGATGCAACTAGTTACGTACAACATCCAGTATGGCACCGGGAAAGATGGTGCGGTCGATCTCAGTCGAATCGCAAGCGAGATCGCTGGTGCCGATGTCATCGCCATGCAGGAGGTTGACCGGTTCTGGTCTCGATCAAACATGACCGACCAGGTTAAAGAGATCACTGAGCGGTTTTCGGATTACCACTGGATATATGGGCCGGGCGTGGACCTGAATGCGAGCATTTGGGATGTGGACGGACGTGTGGAGAACCGCCGTCGGCAGTTCGGCAATCTTGTTCTTTCCAAGTTTCCCATACTGGCGTCGCGGAACTACCTGCTGCCCAAGATGAGCTTTCATGCCCAACTCAGCATTCAGCGTTCCATGCTGGATTGTGTCATTGCATGTCCGCGAGGCCACGTTCGGATTGCATCTCTTCACCTGGCACACGCGGCACCACCGGAGCGGAACGCGCAGATAGAGCGCATACGTCAAATCCAAGCGGAGGCGGGTCGTGATGGCGGTGTATTGTCGGGCACACATGAGAACTGGCAGGAGGACGACGCGTTTCCAGCCTGGCCCAAGGAATCGGTTCTTCTGGGTGACTTCAACCTGACACCGGACGAGCCAACCTATACCGCGCTGGCCGGACCGATGGATCCGAAATACGGCCGTATTACTGAAATGGATGGATACCTTGACGCCTGGATCCTGAGCGGTGGGGATCCTGACGCCGGTCATACGAAATTCGAAGAGATGGGAAACCGACGTATTGATTATGCTTTCGTCAGCCCAAATCTCGCGGATCGCGTCCGGGCCGTTCAGGTAGATGCAGCGGCGCAGGGGTCCGATCATCAACCCCTGTGGCTTGAGATTAACCTGTAATTCCGAGGCGTTACCGTGCGGTCCCTGCAAACCGGCCTCGGCAAAGCTAACTCAAACAACTAGAAGGCGCACGGCGCGCCGTCGCCATAGACAGACTGCAAGAAGGAAGGTCAGCGATGGA
>DJKK01000170.1:0-5173 GCA_002434595.1 Alphaproteobacteria bacterium UBA6544
CTTATCTGGATCAGGGACGTCGCCACCGGCTGGAACATAAAAGTTATGCAGGACGGTTCCACTCTCGAAGGTTACCGACTGGTGCCGGCAGTCCCTGCGACCACAAAAGTCCCGACCATCCGTCGCCGCAAATGGCAGGTTTGAGAGGATGGCAACGCCGTTGTAGCCCTTCATGCCCCGGAAATGCAGGTGTTTGTACCCAAGTGCTTCGATATCGGAGCTTGGGAACAAATCACTATGCACCTTAATCTCTTGCAAACAGACGACGTCAGGCTTCTCGGATTTTGTCAGCTGCGCCAATAGCGGTAGGCGCAGGCGCACTGAATTTATGTTCCAAGTAATGAGCTTCATGACGCCACCTATCCGATCCGAATATCGAGGTCGGCCAACCCATCTACTTGGCCGAACAGATGATCGCCTGAGACTACAGCGGATACACCGGACGGCGTTCCCGTCATGATCAAGTCACCCGGACAGAGGGTGATCAAGCTCGACAGGTAAGAAATGGTTTCGGGTACATTCCAGATCAGTTGATTTACGTCCCCTGATTGCCGCATCTCCCCATTCACCGTCAGAGTGACGGCCCCTTCAGAAACATGCCCAACGTCTTTGACCCTTTGAATTTCGCTCATTGGTGCCGAACGATCGAAACCTTTTGCCATGTCCCAAGGCCGGCCCATGCCCTTAAATCCGCTTTGCATATCGCGCCGGGTGAAATCGAGACCGACACAATATCCATAGATTCGGTCCAATGCTTCATTCTCGGATATTCGGTAACCACCCGATGCGAGGGCGACGACCATCTCTATTTCAGGATGCATATCCGAGGTCTCATCCGGGTACGGAACGGTGGTCCGGTTCGCTACAACTGCATTTGCCGGCTTGGCGAAAAAGAATGGCGGTTCGCGGTCTGGATCATGGCCCATCTCACGGGCATGCGCGGCATAATTTCGGCCCACGCAAAAGATACGGTGTACTGGAAAGGGATCCCCGTCAACGACGGGTATGGCCGGCGTTTCCCAGAGCGGAATGGCGTAAACGCTCATCTATAAACCTGCTTTCGGACGATTTTCATTGCGGCGGCGCACCCTGCCGTCAGCAACCACTGTGGTCAATAAGCGTCGGCGTAGATGTCTCCTTCGCTGACGCCTCGATCTTTCAACAAATCGGCAACACTCTCGACCATGACGGGCGGACCACAGAGGTAGACTTTCCAATCATCAAAATCACTAAGATCCGCGGCCACCGCTTCATGAACGAATCCCGTTCGGCGCGCCGTTACGCCCAACGGCTCTGAAAGCACCGGAGTGAAATGAAAGTTCGCATGCGACCGTGCGAGTTCGGAAAACCGTTCCTCGAAATAGATATCACGTTCGTCACGGACACCGAAATAAAGATGAATCTCACGACGTTCATCTTTCGCAATAGCGGTTTCGGCAATACTGCGGATCGGCGCCATTCCAGACCCCCCGGCGACGCAGAGGATCGGCCCTGTGTGTTCATCCCTAAAATACGAGCTACCCATGGGCGCGGTCACCATAACCGGATCCCCAATGCTCAGTTGGTCCAAGACATAGTGGCTGCTGCTCTCGCCATCTCCCGATCGACGGATATGAAACTCGATGCCATTGTCACCCGGCAGACTTGCAATCGAATAGTACTTCTCAACGGCGTTTGGATAGACGACTTTGGCGTACTGCCCTGCCTTAAAGGCAAGCGGCGGCCCATCAGAGACGGTTAGTCTGATCAGCCGCGTGTCGTGCGTCAGTTTGTCGAACGCCTCGACCTCGCATTTGATCTCCCGGACTTCGCCCATCGCCGCACTCCTTTCAGTTGGCTCACGCGGCTCGCGTATCGATCGCTATTCCCGTTCGATTGGAAAAATGGATGTGAACGGCCTCGCTAAATTTCGCGAACAAACGCCCATTGACGTCATTCTTGCGAATATTTGGATGCTCAGGATGCCATTGGACACCAAAGGTGAGTACTGAAGCATCCGGAACACTGATTGCCTCGATCACTCCGTCATCGCTGATGGCCTCGACAAAGACCCCTTCGCCAGGTTGATCGACAGCCTGAGCATGGAGAGAATTGACAGTCACTCGCCGTGCCCCGTCGAACAGCTGTTCCAATACCCCGCCCGGCTGGATGTCGATCGGGTGCTTGTCTTCGAAACGCTCGTCGACTGGAATCGTTCTGTCCATCCGGTGATCTCGTTTCCCGTCGAGTTCCTGCACGCGCTGGTGCAACGTGCCGCCAAGCGCAACGTTCAACTCCTGTATGCCCAAGCAAACAGCAAACACAGGAATTGCCTTATCGATGGCGGTACGTATCAACGGCAGCGTCGTGGCGTCCCGTTCCGGACAGTGAGGTGTTCCCTCGATACTCGGTTCGCCACCGTATTGATGTGGTTCCACGTTCGGGCGGCCGCCCGTCAACATAACTCCATCTAGAATTTCGATCAGGCAGCTCGTGCTGACGCAATCACCAACCGCGGGAATCAACACAGGTACACATCCAGTCATCTCCACCGCACAATGGATATATTTTTCGCTGACCCTATGAGACGTGTGACCGTCGAGTTCGTATGGTGTCGCAGGGATGCCGATCAACGGCTTCTTGTTCATTCTCATCCACTAAGAATGGGATGCAATTGCGCCCGTGTCGAGACCCGCAGCGCGGTCAATTTCCGGACCCGGAGAACGTATCGATGAACTCAAACACATTTGGGTTGATGTAACCGCCAAAGCGCGCGTCCACGAGTGCCAAATCCGTCTTGAGACCCTGCGCGTCCGTGACACTCCACGAACGCAATTCGATCGGCTGTTCCGACAAAGTCAACGTAACCGAGCCTAAATCGGGGTTTCGGTCATCGACCAGTTCGATGCGAATCACACGATTTCGACGTTCAAATGTCTTAATGGTCACTCCGTCGCGTAGGCTCATCTGGTCGCGCAGCAAAAAATGAGCAGGTGTCTCGTCCACCGGATAATGGCTCACTTGCTCCAATTCGGTATCGACGTGTATCAGAATATTGCCATCGGCGTAGAGTTGGAGAGGTACAGGTGGATCATATTGGAGCCGCAGGCGCCCCGGCCGTTGCAGGAACAGCTTTCCCTGTGCATAACTTCCATCCGGATTGTTCTGAATGAACCGGGCTTCGACCGTCCGCAGGGAGTTGAGATAGGATTCCACGCGTTCGATATTGCCGGCTGAGGATTGATCCGAGGCGTTACCCGCCGATGGTGCCCACAAAGCTGCAAGTAACCATATCGCACGCCAACGGTGGAACGGTGATTTTCGTGAACACGGCATGCCATTACAGTCGGTTAAAATCAGGCCCGTGCGCAACAGAAAATTTTTTTTGGATCGGCTATTCGCTGTGATCCCCGGCGAGCACTTCCCGACGGCCCACTCGATCGGCCGTGCTTACCACGCCCTCTTTTTCCATTCGTTCGATGATCCGTGCGGCGCGATTGTAACCGATCTGCAGGTGGCGCTGGACAAAACTCGTCGACGCTTTGCCTTCCCGGCATACTATAGCGACAGCCTTATCGTAGAGTTCGTCTCCCGAATTCTCGCCGTCACTTGCCGTCAATACGCTGAACGGATCGTCCTCAGCGTCGGCGGTTACGGCGTCTACGTAGTCCGGCGTTCCTTGGGCACGTAGGTACTGAGCGACTGCTTCGACTTCGTCGTCATGCACCAGCGGGCCATGAACGCGCGTGATTCGCCCGCCACCTGCCATATAGAGCATGTCTCCCTGTCCGAGGAGCTGCTCTGCCCCTTGCTCTCCCAAAATCGTGCGACTGTCGACTTTTGAGGTTACCTGGAAGCTGATGCGCGTTGGGAAGTTCGCTTTGATGGTCCCGGTGACAACATCAACCGAAGGACGTTGCGTCGCCATGATGAGATGAATTCCGGCGGCCCGTGCCATTTGGGCCAAACGTTGAATCGCCGCCTCGATGTCCTTGCCGGCGACAAGCATGAGATCAGCCATTTCATCGACGACGACGACGATGTAGGGCAGCGGCGTCAGGTCTAACGGTTGATCTTCCATGATCGGCTTGCCGGTCTCCGCGTCGAAGCCGGTCTGTACCGTTCGGGTAAGCTCTTCACATTTGTCAGCAGCTTCCTTAACCCGTTTGTTATATCCCTCAATGTTTCGAACGCCGAGCTTGGCCATGTTCGAATAGCGCCGCTCCATTTCCCGAACGGTCCACTTCAGCGCAACCACTGCTTTCTTCGGTTCGGTGACGACAGGTGTCAGAAGATGGGGAATATCGTCGTAGACCGATAGCTCAAGCATCTTCGGATCGATCATGATCAACTTGCCCTCGTCCGGCGTCAGCCGGTACAGCAGGGAAAGAATCATGGCATTCAACCCGACAGACTTACCGGACCCTGTCGTACCGGCAATCAGCAAGTGCGGCATGCGCGCCAAATCGGCGATGACAGGATTCCCGCCAATATCTTTGCCCAGCACCATCGGTAGCTTCCCGCTCGCTTTCTCATAGGCCTCAGACGACAGCAATTCCCTGAGGTAGACCGTTTCACGTTTGGCATTCGGCAACTCGATTCCGATCACGTTCCGCCCACGAATGACGGCGGAACGCACAGAAACGGCACTCATCGACCTTGCTATATCGTCGGACAATCCGATTACCCGGCTCGTCTTAGTGCCAGGAGCGGGCTCCAATTCGTAAAGCGTCACGACAGGTCCTGGCCGGACTTTCACTATTTCGCCACGGACACCGAAATCATCGAGCACGCCTTCGAGGAACCTGGCGTTCTGCTGCAGTCCTTCTTCATTTATTTTCTCGCTGTGACGTTCACCCGGTGGGGCGTCATCGATCAATTCCAACGGCGGCAGCTGGAAACCGTCATCGGGGCTTCGCAGGTCGAGCTTCGGTTGCTTGGCGCGCCGGCTGGGTTTGGCACCGTCGCCTTTCGGCGCGACCAGATCAAGTTTGACCTGTCTGCGGGGTACGGGCGTCTCGACAGGTGGCGCATCACCGCCTTCTCCAAAGGTTGGTTCGATCCGCTCGCGCAGCTGGCCACGCATTGCCGGCAATTGCCGCAGCCGCACCAGGTATCCGGACCATGACGCTTTCTCCACGAAAGGAACACCCGCATCAGAATTGTCTTCCACGGCCCGGTTTCGAACGCGAAC
>DJKK01000170.1:5505-12061 GCA_002434595.1 Alphaproteobacteria bacterium UBA6544
AACTGCCGTCCGAAGCACAATGCGGCCTCCCCGCCAAAGCGTTTCAAGCCCATGTCTCCATTCGGCCAAAGAATATCCAAGCGTATAGAGCAACAGCGATAGGCTAACGGCGGCAATTCCAACTCCATAACCCCAGCGCGGAACGGGCTCGATCATTAGGTCCACGGTCCAGACATGGAGCATATCGCCGACGACCCCACCAAGACCGCCGCGTAAGGGCCAATCTGCCGGGACACCTGCGATCGACAGCGCCAGTGCTCCCGTCAACAAACCAAGCGGCAAAAATGCCAACCTCAGCCACGGGCCCTCGACTCGGCGGCGACTGACCAATCGCCATCCCCATCCCGCAAGCAGACAAACGGCGAACAATGACACCAGTCCGAGGGATTGAAACAGGAGATCGCTCGCCATCGCACCCGCCGCACCCAATAAATTACCTATTTCCGATTCCGGAGTTGCTGTATTCAGTGACGGATCACTCGACGTATAACTGGCGATAGCCGCAAGCAGCGCAAGCGCAAAAACGATAAAGCCGACCCCAGCAGATTCAACTGCACGATGCCGAAGCGATTCACTCATCCCGGCGGGAAGAAAGGATGATTTCGTAGCGCTCTTATTGACGGTGGCCATCGCATTCGCCTTTGTCGTTTTGCGGCGCGTTCACCTTCCTTTCGGAGGCGTGCCGAACCTTATTTTACTATCAATCAGTTATTACTGATAGTAATAAGTTTAAATAAAACAATACGCAAGTCAATCTATGTATTCATTAAGTAAAATGAAATATAAATAATTTGCCGAATATTTCTCTCTTCCGAAGTTTTCTCCGGCTGGCATGTCCACCGCCATCCACACTAAGATTGAGGATCAATCTTGGGGCGGACTGTGGCCTCGAACAGCAATACAACAGGTCCGTTTAATAGTTACTATGCGTTTAATCACCCAAATCATTATCGTCTCGGTTCTCGCCGTCGCGGTGGCAGGAAGTTGGTGGCTTTCCGCACGCGATGGCGATACATCCTCCAATGCCAAGTCCCGCAATGGCTCGGGAGCCACCCTTGTACTGGTTGAACAGGTCAAATTTGCCGTCGAAGAAGCGACCGTCCGTGCCGTGGGTACCGGAGAAGCGCTGAGATCGGCCGCAATCCACCCTTCGGTTTCGGGAGAGGTTGTCGGAATTATGTTCAAGGCGGGACAGCGCGTTGCAAAAGGAGCACCGCTGGTGCGCCTCGATTCGGAGCATCAACGCCTCGCGGTCGACCTTGCAGAAGTCGCACTCAAGGAAGCGACGCGGCAGATGAAAAGGTTGGAACGACTGGCGCCGAGTGGAGCGGCATCGCTCGCGCGATTACAGACGGCTCAGACCGATCAGGCAAGTGCACGCCTTCGCTTGGCGCAAGCACGCGCCGCGCTGCGCGACCGGACCGTCTATGCACCCTTTGACGGGGTTATCGGCCTGACTGATATTGAGCGGGGAGACCGTGTCTCCGAACAGACGACTATCGCAACTCTCGATGACCGTTCATCCATTCTGGTGGACTTCAGGCTACCTGAGGAATACGCGAGCCGTATTGCACTTGGCGATAAGATAACTCTGCGTCCCTGGACAGACCGGGATACTGAACTGAGTGGAAATGTGGCAATGCTCGGCAGCCGGATCGACGCGGTGACTCGGACACTACGGGTAAAGGCCGCGATCCCGAACACCGATGATGCAATACGGCCCGGCACCTCCTTTGAAGTAACGTTGGCTTTCACGGGCCGCTCCTACGCATCAATTGCTGAAGTCGCGGTGCTCTGGAGCAGAGATGGAGCATATATTTGGCGAGCTACTGACGGTCAGGCTGAGAAAGTGTTCGTAAAAATCGTGCGCCGCGACCAAGGCCGAATATTGGTGGACGGTTCGCTTGCCGTTGATGATTCGATCGTTATCGAAGGCGTGCAGGGCTTGCGCCCAGGACAGGCAATACGCACCCAACCGTTCGCCGCAGCCGGACATGGGCGTAAGGGCGGATGAGCCGTATCAGCGATCTGCCTTCCATCGCGGTGCGCCGGCCCACGCTCATCGTCGTACTGAACCTTCTAATCGTGATCGCTGGATTGGGGGCGTTACAGGGCATCGAAGTGCGAGAGTTACCGGACATTGATCGTCCGGTAGTTACCGTTCGAGCCTACTTTGACGGCGCCTCGCCGGAGACCATGGACGCCGAAGTCACCAGTGTGATCGAAGGCGCTGTAGCGCGCGTGTCTGGCGTTAAGACGATCAATGCTGCAAGCGAGGAGAACAACGCACGTATCCGCGCCGAGTTTTCCCCCAATGCCGACCTGGACACCGCCGCCAACGACGTCCGCGAAGCGGTTGCCGCGATCGAACGAGACCTGCCGGAAGGCGTAGAAGAGATCACCATTGTTAAAGCGGATGCGGACACACTACCGATCATCCGTCTTGCTCTTGTTAGCGACAAACTTTCTCAGGAAGCCCTAACCAGGCTTGCGGAGGAGGATGTGTCCGCGGAACTCACTGCGATATCCGGCGTCGCCACCGTTGCGTTGTTCGGCAACCAAGAACAGGTCCTACGGGTCGTTGTCGATCCGATGCGACTGGCGAGCTTTGGTCTTTCTATCGAAGACGTCTCACAGGTGGTTTCGAGCACCAGCATCGACGTGCCAGCCGGCAGCTTCAAATCAAAAGAGCAGTTGTTGATGGTGCGCGCCGACGCATCGGTCTGGCGTCCGGAAGCAGTGGAACGGCTGGCGATCCGCGACAACGTGCATATCGGCGATGTCGCACAAGCCTTCTATGGTCCCGCACTGGCGGAAAGCTACAGCTTACTGAATGGGCGAAAGGTCGTTGGCCTCGGCATAATCCGGCGGGCCCAATCCAACACAATCGAGATTTCCGATGCCGTCGAGAAGGCGGTTGAACAGCTTAACCAACGGCTGAAGGGCGTCGATCTATTCATCATATCTGACGATGCGCAATTCATTCGAAGCTCGGTTCGGGAAGTCATGCTTAGCCTGTCGATTGCGGCATGTGCGGTCATCGCTATGATTTTCGTATTCATAGGAGCGTTGCGACCGACGCTTATTCCCGCGGCAGCAATCCCGATAGCCCTCATCGGAACAGTCGCCGCTATCTGGCTGCTCGGATTTTCCGTAAACATTCTCACATTACTCGCATTGGTTCTCGCCACCGGGATGATCGTCGACGACGCCATTGTCGTGATCGAGAACATCCAGCGCCAACGCAGGCTCGGAATGAAGGCCTACGCGGCATCGGTCCTAGGAACGCGCCAGGTATTCTTTGCAGTTCTCGCCACCACGGCCACACTAGTCTCGGTATTCCTGCCAATCGCATTCTTGCCGAGCACTGCCGGAAAACTTTTCACGGAATTCGGCTTCGTCCTCGCCATTGCGGTTGCGATCTCTTCATTCGTTGCACTGTCTCTTTGCCCAATGCTGGCCTCTCGCCTACCGGAAGAACACAAAGAATCATCTTCGTCCCTTGGCCACTTCGGCGATCGAATAGTCGAAGCGTACCGCCGTCTCTTGGAATTCACGCTAAACGCCCGCTTGCTCGTGATCGGATCAGCAATCGTCGTTGCGTCCATCGCAATCGTCGTCTACCCGACGATCGATAAAGAACTCCTGCCGCGCGAAGACCGCGGCGCGATTATCATAATGATGCAAGGTCCCGATGGGGTTAGCCTTGACTACATGGACCGTCAATCGGCAAAGGCAGAAGCGCTTCTTGAGCCATTGCGCGCCTCCGGCGAAGTCACGAATATCCTATCGATCGTTGGGCGTTGGGACATCAATCGCAATTACATAATCGCTCCCCTTGCGCCTTGGTCAGAGCGTAGCCGCAGCCAACTCGACATCGCGCGCGAACTTCGTGGCCCCCTAAAGGCCATCCCTGGGGCAACCGCGCGTATCCGCACACCAAATAGCCTGAACTTGCGACGGGCCGGCGGTCGGGTGGAATTCACGCTGACCGGCTCGGACTATCGCGACATCGCTGCGGCGGCAGACGATTTCGTAGGTGTAGTGCGCCGCGGCGCACCCGAGCTCGATGATATCGAAATCGAATTCCAACAGACCCAACCGCAGCTTTCTTTGACAGTGGACCGGCGACGCGCGGAAGATCTTGGCATCGCAGTTGATGGCATTGTAGATACATTGCGGGCAATGGTTGGCGGGTTCGAGGTTGCAGAACTAAACATCAATGACCGTTCCGTGCCCGTTATCCTCGAGTCAACCGCCGGCGCCATCGATGATCCAGGAGACTTGGAAAACCTTTTTGTCCGGTCTGCTGCGGGCGATCTGGTTCCGTTTTCCTCGTTCGTCACACTGACCGAGATTGGCGTCGCGGCAGAGCTGGATCGTTCGGCTCAGAAACGCGCAATCGAAATCGAAGCGTCTCTGCCTCCCGGGTTTGCAATGCATGCAGCAGTCGACAAGATCGAGGCACTCGCAGATGAAAACTTACCAGCAGGTATAGGCCTTCACTTCATAAACGAAGCCGCGACCCTTAAAGACACCTCGCACGAAGTCGCAATCACGTTTGCAATCTCCATTCTGGTCGTGCTGTTGGTATTGTCCGCGCAGTTCGAGAGTTTGCTCAGCGCCCTTGTGATCGTATTGACCGTCCCGTTTGGCCTTGCGGCAGCCGTCTTCTCACTCAAACTCACCGGAACATCAATCAATATTTATAGCCAGATCGGATTGGTCATGCTGGTCGGGTTGATGGCAAAGAACGGAATCCTGGTGGTGGAATTCGCGGACCAACTGCGCGATCGCGGAAAGTCCGTTATTGACGCCGTCAGCGAAGCGGCGGCGACCCGCCTGCGGCCCGTCATGATGACGATGTTGTCCACCGTTTTCGGCGCCTTGCCGTTGATCCTGGCCGGCGGCGCGGGCGCCGAAGCGCGCGGTGCCATCGGTTGGGTTATCTTCGGCGGGCTGGGCATTGCAACGTTTTTCACACTTATTCTGATACCAGTGATCTACACACTCCTCGCCCCACTCGCAAAACCGCGTGCGCATGCGGGTGTCCGCCTGGACCGTGAGCTCAGGGAATTCGAGACAACCGAGTAGAGGGGCAGGTATGGAGTTCGGAATCAGCTGTAACAAGATCGACGAAGTTGGCGTTGCCGTTCACGCAGAGAACCTTGGGTATGATTTCTGCTGGATGACCGACAGCCCGATTATCCGTTCCAACGTTTGGGCGGTTATGGCGCTGGTTGCGCAACAGACCCAACGCCTACGTCTCGGCACGGGTGTTGCGGTTCCGGGTTTACGCCTCGCACCGGTCGCAGCAAATGGAATAGCGACCATCAATCGGATCGCTCCCGGGCGCTGCTTCATTGGCCTTGGCACCGGCAACACGGCCATGCGTATGCTCGGACACCCGCCGGCCAAGGTCGGGGAATTTGCTGAATATATTCGCGTTGTACGCGCGTTGCTCCAGGGTGAGGAGGTTGATTTCACGCTTGCCGACAAGACCCACCCGATAACCTTTGCGAATACGGACTTCGGCTACATCAACCTCGACGATCCGATACCCATTCATGTTGGCGGATTTGGCCCACGTGCTCAGGCACTCGCGGGGGAAATGGGTGATGGCCTCATTACCGGTTTGCCGCGCGGAGGGACCATCTCGCAAGCCCTAGAAAACGTACGCCGGGGGGCGGAACGTACGAAGCGGTCGCTCGATAATTTCAAAATTTATGCGCTCGTTAACCTATTGATCCTAGAGTCAGGCGAAACTCTGGAATCCGAGCGCGTCATCCGGGAGATCGGATCCGGAATTATGGTCAACGTGCACTACCTAGTCGAACGCTGGAAAGAAACGGGCGAAGACCCACCCGACTATATAAAGCCTGTCTGGAAGTCGTATTTAAGTTTCCTCGAGGAACGGGATACCGGGAAGCAGCATCAAGAGATGCACAAGAGCCACTACAGTTATCTGGACCCGGAAGAGGCCCGCTTCATCACACCAGAGATGATCCGTACTTTCAGTATTGCCGGCCAACCGGAGGAGATCGCAGAACGCTTGCATGAGTTGGAACGAGAAGGCCTTCACGGCATAAACTTCATTCCGACCCTGGATCAGCAATATCGGCTCATTGAGGACTTTGCCCGGAAGGTAATTGCCAAGATGTAAAAAAAGGGGGAGGCTGAAGCCTCCCCCAAGTTTTCACGCGGGGCAATAGGGTAAGAAGGGAACGGAAAGGGGTTATAAATGGATCACCGCCCCTTGCCGAACGTATGGGTTAGAGTGCTTGCGAACCTTTACCGAATTCCGGATAAGCCTCCATGCCGAGCTCGACCTTGTCGAGCCCGTCCATTTCTTCCTCTTCAGAGACCCGGATACCGATCGTGGCTTTCAGTGCCAGCCAGACTATAGAACTGGCGATGCAGACGAACGCACCAATCAACAGCACGCCCCAGAGCTGGGTCAGGAAACTGCCGCTGCCGAAAATACCAACGGCAAGCGTTCCCCAAATTCCCGACACAAGGTGTGCGGAAATCGCGCCGACCACATCGTCGATCTTGA
>DJKK01000123.1:0-19651 GCA_002434595.1 Alphaproteobacteria bacterium UBA6544
GTAAGTGCGAATTTAAAAACAGGTTTCATCTTCGACCTCTCCTTTCCGTCGTGGGGCGGGGCTCTATGCCCGCCCCATCCGCATGTCTACCGATGCCAACGGTGAGGCTTTGGATCCAACCTCGCGGCGACGGACTTTTGCCAGCATGGCGCGGACGATGCTGCGGGCCAGCCGCCCCGTTGCAGCGTGGCCCACCTATTCGCGGACGGACGCAACACGAAGAGTATCTTCGTATGACAGACCAGGTCGGAGAGCATTGGCTCGCCGTCTTTCAAAACGATACAGAATTTTGGTCCGCGGTCTATTGGGACCTGTTCACCAAATTATGGCGCGCGGAAGGAGATGTCCGAAAGACGGACGCCCTGCGCTATATGACGGCAGTCAAAAGCGCCCATACAGCTGGAAAATACCTTGAGACAGCCATTCGGCGCGGATTCGTCGAGGAGCGTGACAACCCCGTTGACGCGCGATCGAAACTGGTCCGCCTCGCACCGGGTCTCAGGACACGCCTCGATATATTCCTAGATGCGGCCGTCTGTGAAATTCGACGCGCTGCGGAGCGCGTCGCACCCCAAACTAGTTAGTCCATCCTGGGGCCTTCGACGGCGTTACGCGCAATTGGCAAGTCAATGGTATATCCCATAGAGGTAGAATAGCATGCCGATTTGGATATAATGATAAGTTGCATGGTCAAAAGGAGAATTCAGGTGCCAAGAACGTCGACCAATGCTGCCGCAAAAAAAAGCCGCGCCCAGGCAAAATCCGTCGATGTTCATGTCGGCCAAAGGGCCCGTGACAAGCGTAATGAGCGCGGACTGAGCCAAACCGAAGTGGCCAACGCGCTCGGTGTCACGTTTCAGCAAGTACAAAAATACGAACGCGGCACCAACCGGGTCGGGGCTTCGCGCCTATACGACCTTGCCAAGATTCTCGGGGCGCCGGTCCAGTACTTCTTTGAAGGCCTAGAGAATCAACTGAGTACCCCCGAGGACGACGCGGAGAATATAGTCCATTTGATAGAACCAGATAGGGTCGAGCTGGTGGAAGCCTATTACAAGGTCAGCAACCCGCAGGTTCGCCGGCAAATCCTGTCAACAATCCGATCGATCTCATTCGCCGATTGATTGCCACTCGCGTATCCTGCTAGTTCGAAAGTGCCTCAACCGCGGGTTCATAAAGGGCTGAAGCGGACACCACATTCATTGGCAAGATCGTTCTCGAGTATGATTTCGTCGGAACGGGAAAAAGGGTTGCAGTTCACGCGCACGCCGTTCAACCCGGCGTGACCGAAGCCGGCAACCGATAAGGCGATCAAGGCAATGGATGGCAAACCGGCAGAATGTCCTGGGAATATCAAATGCAATATGGAAGAGCGCCGCAAACGCGTCCCTGTGCCAGATAAGGCGCAGACAACAGTCGAAAACCGGCTTGCCCGGAGCTTCTCCCGCCGGCACTAAACGTTTCCCCTAGCTGGCTTGCGCCATAACTATATTATTATATGAAAATTTTGGCGCGCCCGAGAGGATTCGAACCTCTGACCTTCGGCTCCGGAGGCCGACGCTCTATCCAGCTGAGCTACGGGCGCTGCACGTTAGACGCGGCGCAATTTAGGGCAAGCCGCGACGCGGCACCAGAGCCTTGTATCACCGGCGACAGGTTCGATTGCACTAGGCGATCGGCACCGGACGGCAATGCCCCAGCCGGATCGGCCATCCAAGCAACCAAGTCCCGCAGCACAATGTCCGCCCTCAAGTCGCGCAGCAGCATATGATAGCCGTAGCGATATCGGGCCACACGCACGCAATTTTCCTTGGGCAGCGCCGCAAGCAGCGCCCGCATCGCCTCATTCGGGATGATGTCTTCCTTCTGCCCGAACAAAACCAGGGTATTGCCGGGCAATCGCGGGGCCGCATCGAGTGCCGCATCCATCAGATCGACGAGACCGTAGAGCGCGTCGATACGGGTGTATTTGATAACCAAGGGATCGCGCCCCAACTTGCGCAGCATATCGATGTTGTCCGACGGCGTGCGGTTGAAACCCTGCCCGGTGACATGAAACAGCGGCACCGTATGCGCGAGCACTTCAAGCCCGATGCGCTGCCACCAGGGCATGACACGCCGCGCCCAGACCGCAGGCGCCAAAAGCACGTAGCCGTCCGCAAGTATTTGCGGGCGATCCTGGTTCATGGTCGCAAGAACCACGGCAGCGCCCATGCTTTCTCCGACGATATAGAATGGCACACCCGGATGCCTAGCGCTGATCAAACGCACCGCGGTTCGCAAGTCATCGGTCATGGCGTCAACGCTCGACCAAGCACCTTTATGGGGTGCCTTCCCGAAGCCTCTTTGATCATAGGCGTAAGTGACGATGCGCGCGGCGGCAAACGCCTGCGCCGGTTCGGCGAAGGCCCGCGAATAGTCGTTGAAACCATGAAGAGCGAGTACGACCGAGCGTGGATCGTCCGTCGGGCCCCAGCGCCGCAACGGAAGCACCGCCCCATCGGAAGCAACGAGCGCGTCGGCGCGCAGCTCGTGCGCTTGACGCATCGGTCCCGGCCGTTCGTGCCATGGCGCACAACCCGACACAATCGCCGCTAACCAGGCGAATGATAAGAAACGTTGCAGCATCGCCATCCAAAATATTGATTACCGGGTCGCTTTCGGTATCATCGTCGCAGCTGTACGGTCAATCCGCACGGAAAGGGATTTCTCAGGTGATGGGAGTGAGAATGGAACCGGCTGAGACGATCGAAGTCGAGGAAACTCGGATCAGATGTGACGGCAGCGGTGGCGCGCTTGGCCATCCCTTGATCTACCTAAATCTTGGCGATGGCGGCATGGTCGACTGCCCGTATCACAGTCGCCGACTCGTCCTCAAGGAAGGGACGACCCCTTCTCAACACCACTAGGTTCCAGTCAACCAAGAGGGGCCGCCCGGCCGCGAGAGCGGACACCGACGTGTCCCGGCAGCTGAAGGATAATCGGCATGGCCGACGCCCCACTGAAGCATCTCTATCTTGTCGATGGTTCCGGCTTTATCTTCCGCGCGTTCCACGCCATCCGCCCGCTGAATCGGCCGGATGGAACGCCGGTGAACGCCGTCTTCGGCTTCACCCGCATGTTGATGAAGCTGCTGCGCGACACGAATGCGGATCACATCGCCGTCATCTTCGACGCGGCACGGCGAAACTTCCGCAACGACATCTATCCCGACTATAAGGGACACCGGCCAGATGCGCCGGAAGAACTGATCCCCCAGTTCCCGCTTATTCGCGAGGCGAGCGAGGCCTTCAACCTGCATACGATCGAGATCGAGGGTTTCGAAGCCGACGACATCATCGCGACCTACGCCCGCCAGGCGGTGGAGACGGGCGCGGACGTCACCATCGTTTCTTCCGACAAGGATCTGATGCAGCTGATTAACGACAAGGTCGGGATGTTCGACGAAATGAAGAACCGCCGAATCGGACACGACGAGGTCGTCGAACGGTTCGGCGTCGGCCCGGAGAAAGTTGTTGAGGTTCAGGCGCTTGCAGGAGATTCGGTCGACAATGTCCCGGGTGTGCCCGGCATCGGCGTCAAGACCGCGGCCCAACTGATCAACGAGTACGGCGATCTCGAGACGCTGCTCTCCCGCGCGGAAGAGATCAAACAGCCGAAGCGGCGCGAGAACCTCATAGAATATGCGGACAAGGCGCGCATTTCGCTCCAGCTGGTCACGTTGAAGGACGATGTCCCGGTCGACTTGCCGGTCGATGAACTCGATGTGCCGCCACACGACTTAGAGAAGCTTGTGCCGTGGCTGGCGAATCAGGGGTTCGATGCGATCCTCGCGGAGTTGCGCAGCACACTTGATGATGAGCAAACAGAAGCCTTCGACGAGACCTTCGCGGGCGCCTTCGATACCCTGCCCGCCGACAAGCGCGACCGAGCGTTGCGCAAGACACTGGCCGCAATAGAAGCGGGGGGAGGTGTTTCGTCGCTCCCATCGGGCTCGCAGCAAGGTGAGACCTCCTACGAACTCGTCGTGGGCGAAACGGCGCTCGAAAAGTGGATCGCTCGGGCACGCAAAATGGGATTCGTCGCCGTCGATACGGAAACAACGTCGCTGGACGCCATGCAGGCCGAGCTTGTCGGTCTATCGCTCACGGTGCAGGCCGGACGCGCCTGCTATGTGCCGGTGGCGCACAAGGCTCCGAACGACCAAGGCGCGCTCGACCTCGGTGACGGGGGTGAGGCAAGTGAAGAGTCGCCCGCGCAATTGTCGCGCGAGAAAGCTCTCGATCTCTTGGCACCGCTGTTGGAAGACCCTTCTATTCTGAAGATTGGCCAGAATATCAAATACGACACCCTCGTGCTGTCGCGCTATGGCGTCAATGTCGCGCCGATTGACGATACGATGCTGCTCTCCTTCGTCTTGGATGGCGGCCGGCATGGTCATGGCATGGACGTTCTGGCGGAAACCCACCTCAACATGACAACCGTTAAGTATAAGGACGTCGTCGGGACAGGAAAGAAGCAGGTCACCTTCGATTATGTCCCGCTGGAAGCCGCGCGGGATTACGCAGCGGAAGATGCCGATGTGACGCTGCGTCTCCACCAGACACTGAAACCGCGCCTTGTACAGGAACGCATGACCACCGTGTACGAGACCATAGAGCGTCCGCTTGTCCCGGTCGTGGCCGCGATGGAGAAAGAAGGGATCGGTGTCGATCCGGAGAAATTGCGCGGATTAAGTCGCGATTTCACCCAGCGCCTGGCCGGTCTCGAAGGGGAAGTGCACGCGCTCGCAGGCGAGGAGTTTAATGTCGGCTCGCCGAAGCAGCTCGGGGAAATCCTTTTCGAGAAGATGAACCTGCCCGGTGGGAAGAAGAACAAGAGCGGCGGTTACGGTACCGACGCGACGGTTCTCGAAGATCTTGCCGCAGCCGGACACGACCTGCCGGAACGCGTTCTCGAGTGGCGCCAGATTGCCAAGCTCAAGAGCACCTATTCGGACGCCCTCTTGGAACAGATCAACCCGGCCACCGGCCGCATCCATACCTCCTATGCCATGTCGGGTGCACAAACGGGTCGCCTGTCCTCCACCGACCCGAATCTGCAGAACATTCCGGTGCGGACCGAGGAAGGCCGCAAGATCCGGGGTGCGTTCGTCGCACGTGATGGCTGGAAACTGCTGTCCCTGGACTACAGCCAGATCGAATTGAGGGTGCTGGCGCATATGGCAGGCATCGATGCGTTGGTGGACGCCTTTCGTGACGGGCAGGACATCCATGCGATGACCGCAAGCCAGGTCTTCGGCGTCCCGGTCGAGGGCATAGACCCGATGGTCCGCCGCCAAGCCAAGGCGATTAACTTTGGCATTATTTACGGGATCAGCGCCTTTGGCCTCGCACGCCAACTCAGCATTCCGCGCGGCGAAGCGAAGAATTACATAGACGCCTATTTCGAACGCTATCCCGGAATCCGCGATTACATGGATGGCGCGGTTGAGCAATGCCGCAAGGAAGGGTTGGTAGAGACGCTATTTGGCCGGCGCATCCATCTCGATCAGATCAACGCCAAGAACCCGATGCAGCGGAACTATGCCGAACGGCAGGCTATCAATGCGCCCATCCAAGGATCCGCTGCGGACATCATAAAGCGCGCGATGATCCATGTCCCGAAGGCCATCACTGCCGCCGGCCTCGACGCCCGTATGCTCCTTCAAGTACACGACGAACTCTTGTTCGAAGCGCCGGAGGACCAGGTCGAGAAGACGATCGACGTCGTGAAGGAAACGATGGAGGCCGCGACCTATCCGGCCCTCGAGTTGAAGGTCCCGCTGGTGGTCGACGCCGGCGTTGGCGACGATTGGGCGACAGCACACTGACGCTCTAGTTCTATCCCGACCCCCCCTTACGGGCCTTACCTTTCAAGAGGACGACACAACGCGATGCTGATCGACAATGAGACCTTGCGCCGGGTAACAGGCGCCATTCTGGAAGCCGGGGGCAGTACGCCCGAAGAAGCGAAGATCGTCACCGATCACCTTGTCGAAGCGCACCTCAAAGGACACCCGAGCCATGGTGTCGGCATGATACCGCGCTATTACGAGGCATTGCACCGCGACGAACTTCGTCCCAACAAAACTGTTTCCGTGGTCACCGACAGCGGGCCTCTACTGATTGTCGACGGCAACCGTGGCTACGGTCAGGCGGTTGCAAAGCAGGCGACCCAGATGGCGATCGCGAAAGCGCAGACGGACGGCTTCGCAATACTCGGTCTTCGGAATTCCTGTCATATCGGGCGCGTCGGCACCTATGGCGAAATGTGTGCGGAAGCGGGTTTTGCCTCCATCCACTTCGTCAACGTCATCGGCCGGACCGCCATTGTGGCACCTCATGGCGGCACCGATTCACGCCTCTCCACCAATCCTATGGTCTTTGCCGTGCCGGCAACCGACGAGAATCCACCCTTCGTGCTCGACATGGCGACGAGCCGCATCGCCATGGGCAAGGCGCGCGTCGCGATGATGCGGGAGGAGAAACTGCCGCTCGGCTATGTCATCGGCCCTGACGGCCAGCCGTCGCAGGACCCAAACGTCATGTGGGCGAACCCACACGGCGCCTTGATGCCGCTCGGCGAGCACAAGGGCTATGGCATGGCGATGGTGTGCGAGTTTTTCGCCGGGATGTTGACTGGCGGCGGGACGTTGCAGCCGGAGAACCAGACGTCGGATACGACGACCAACAACATGCTGGCGATTCTGATGGATCCTAACCGCTTCGTCGAAAACAGCTATATGAAGCATGAAGTAGACGCGATGATCGCTTATGCCAAGGGGTCGCCCCCGGCGGACCCAAACGAACCGGTACTGGTCGCCGGCGAACCGGAACGTCTCAAGCACGCCGCGATGCTGCAGGACGGGATCGACATTGAAGAGAATACTTGGGAAGCGCTTATGGCAGCCGCCGAGACCGTCGGCCTGTCGCGCCAGAAGATCGCTGAAATTCAGGATGACGGGAACTGACCCATGCTCAAGATTTTGGGACGCAATAATTCAGTCAATGTCATCAAAGTCCTTTGGTGCGCCGCGGAACTTGGCCTTGATTTCGACCGCACGAATATTGGAGGTGCTTTCGGCGGCAATGATCAACCGGAGTATCTTGCCAAGAACCCGATGGGCCGGGTCCCGACGGTAGAAGACGGCGATCTGATCCTATGGGAATCGCAGGCGATCGTGCGCTACCTCGCCGCAACGCACGGGATCGGCACCCTATGGCCGGAGGATCCGGGTGAACGCGCATTGAGCGACCTCTGGATGGACTGGTATACGGCGCACCTGCATCCACCGATGACAACAATCTTCTGGGGTCTGGTCCGCACTGCGGAGGCCGACCGCGATAACGACGCCATCGCGGCGGCAAAGGTCGAGGCCGGGAAGCTCTGGTCCGTTCTGGATCAACACCTCGAAGGCCGCGACTTCGTGAACGGCGAACAGCTGACCATCGGCGACTTTCCGGTCGGTGCCGCGGCGTTCAGGTACTACTCGCTGGTTGAAGAGAGACCGGCTATGCCGAACCTCAACAAATGGTATGCCGCACTCGGCGAAAGGCCGGCCTATTGTTTGCACGCCATGAATCCATTGAGCTGACCGCTTGCACCTCTACCGCCGGGGATTCCATACTGACCACAATAAAGATAAGGGAGCGAAACATGAGCGACTTCGGGAGACGGCATCACGACATGGGCGGTCTTGACTCCGATCCTGTCGAGGCGACCGAACACGACTACGCATATTGGGAAAAGAAGATCGACGCTATTCGCCGGCTTCTGGCCGATGAGAAGCGCAAAATGTTTACCGTCGACGAGATGCGCCGCGGTATCGAGGAACTCGGTGCCAAAGCGTATGACGAGATGTCGTATTACGAACGATGGGCTGCATCGACGACCAATGTGTTGATCGAAAAGGGCATTATTTCCATCGACGAGCTAGGACGCAGGATGTCCGAGGTCGAGGAAAGATTAAAGGCGGAGGCATCGGAATGAGCGCGAAATACGCTGTCGGCGATGCCGTGACCGTGCGCCAGGCTTATCCGCCGGGCCACGTCCGCACACCTTACTTCATTCGCGGCCACCAGGGTGTCGTGCAGGAGGTCGTGGGTAACTTTGCCAATCCCGAGGAACTCGCCTATGGCCGAGACGGCAAACCGGCGCTCACCCTCTATCGAGTGCAGTTCCGCCAGCAGGACGTTTGGCCCTACTACGACGGATCGCCGAAGGACACGGCCATTGTCGATCTCTATGAAAACTGGCTCGAGCCTGCCTGAAGGAGCAGCCCGATGAAAGAACATCACCACCACGACCACGGGCACCACCACCCGAAGCAACCAGATATCGAGGATCAGCCGATCACCTACTACAAGGTGATGACTGAAGCGCTCGCCGAATTGCTCGTCGAAAAAGGCGTGATCACCGCCGGCGAACTGAGGGCGCAAATGGAAGAGCAGAATTCCCGAAGCCCGGCCTTCGGCGCGAAACTGATTGCGCGGGCCTGGATCGATGACAGCTTCAAATCGCGCCTCATTGCCGACGTTAATGCGGCGGCAGCTGAGCTCGATATCGACGCCGGCGATATTCCAATTCGCGGCGTCGAGAATACCGACGACGTACATAACATTGTCGTCTGTACGCTTTGTTCCTGCTATCCGCGCTCACTGATTGGTCTGCCCCCGGACTGGTACAAGTCTCGTGCATATCGCAGCCGCACGGTCCGCGAGCCGCGCAGGGTGCTGGGTGAGTTCGGTACGACGCTTCCGGAAGACGTCGAGGTCCGAGTGCACGATAGTACGGCCGACCTTCGTTTCCTGGTCATCCCGAAACGGCCGGACGGGACAGACGGCTTGGACGAAGTCCAGCTCGCCGACCTCGTGACGCGGGACAGCATGATTGGCGTTTCCATGGCCAAAACGCCTGCCTAAGAACGGCGTCAACGTGCTCAAACGCTTCGGCATTCTGCTCCTGGCGATCACCGCGATCAGCGGATGTTACTTTCCGAGCGACTTCACGGCCGACCTTCAACTCGACCGGGAGGGCCGCTATCGCTTCACCTATGTCGGTAAACTGACAGACGTGTCGATGGCGCGGCGTCTGGTACGCGGCGATCTACAGGGTATCGATCTGCAAAAACGCGTTGAGATCGCCGAGCGTGACATGCGCCGGGATAACTCGTTCAAGGAGATTCAGTACGAGGAAAAAGCGCGCTTCGACATCAAGTATCAGCGCGAGGGTTACATCGTCGCCGAACGCTCCTTCGATTTTGTTCGCCTGAGTTCGCGGTTCCTGACGCTGAAGTACAATCGGAACACCGGCGAGATCACCTTGATCGGCGGCAAACCGAATGAGAAACAGGCCAACGCGCTGGAGGAAGCCGGAATCGAGTTCAAAGGCGTCCTGCGCGTCTGGACAAACGTTCAGCCGGATAAGCATAACTCCAAGAAGATTGAACCGCGCGGCCGTCTCATTGTTTACAGCTGGGACATCGAGAACATCCACCAGCCGGTTCCGCTCTTCAAATTCAAACCTCAGCCGCTTCAGTAGCCGGCCGCATAAATGATTCAGTCAGCGGGTTACGGCTCGCTATTCCTATACGCATTCCTTGCGGCAACGATCCTTCTGCTGTCTTCGGAAGAAGTGCTCGTCGCGAGCGACGCCTTCGTACTCTGGCTGCTCGTGGCACTGGCAAGTATCGGCAACACACTCGGCGCATGCATGAATTGGACCCTCGGGCGTTACTGCCTGCACTGGCAGGACCGGAAATGGTTTTCCGTCTCACCGTCAGCGCTGGAACGAGCGTCACGCTGGTTCCCCCACTATGGACATACAGCTTGCTGTTCGCCTAGGTTCCCGTCTTCGGCGATCCGTGACGGTCACAGCAGGATTTCTAAAGCTCCGCTTCAGTCGTTTCCTCTTACTTTTCGCCGTTGGCAAAATACTCCATTATGTCTTCGCAGCACACTCGGACTGGGAATTTTTAGTATGAGAAAGCCGGCCTAGGAGGCCGGCTTTCTCAACTCGATTGGACCCGAAGATCAGGTGGCGTAAACGCCAGCAGCCTTCACATTCGCATCCACATATTCTTCGAACTGCTTGAAGTTCGCCTCGAAACGCTGCGTGAGGTCACGGGCCGCTGTATCGTAAGCATCCTTGTCGCCCCAAGTCTCTCGCGGCTGCAGCACCTCATTCGGCACATCCGGGCAAACTTGCGGAATGTTGAGACCGAAATTCGGATCGGGAGTCGTCGTCACCTCTGCAAGGCGTCCATCCAATGCCGCCCGCACCATCGCACGTGTATACGCAATTTCCATGCGCTTGCCGGTGCCGTAGGCGCCGCCAGACCAACCGGTATTGACCAGCCAGCACTTCGCGCCCGTCTTAGCGATGCGTTCGCCCAGCATCTTGGCGTAGACCGTCGGATGGCGCGGCATGAAGGGTGCTCCGAAACAGGTCGAGAAGGTCGCCTGCGGCTCGGTAAGGCCGCGCTCGGTGCCGGCAACTCGTGCCGTGTATCCAGATAGGAAGTGGTACATCGCCTGATCGGCGGAAAGGCGGCTGATCGGAGGCAGGACGCCGAACGCATCCGCCGTCAGCATCACGACATTCTCGGGCTGTCCTCCGACGCCGCTCATCTCCACGTTCGGGATAAAGGATAGCGGATAGGAAGCCCGGGTATTTTCAGTAAGAGATCCATCGTCAAGATCGAGCACCCGGGTCGCGGGGTCCATGACCACATTTTCCAGGATCGTGCCGAACATGCCGCACGTTGCGTAGATCTCCGGTTCCGCTTTGACCGACAGGTTGATTACCTTGGCATAACAACCGCCCTCGAAATTGAAGACACCGTTATCCGTCCAGCCATGCTCATCATCGCCGATTAAGGTGCGGGTTCCGTCCGCCGAGAGAGTGGTTTTTCCGGTGCCGGAAAGTCCGAAGAAAATCCCGACATCGCCCTTCTTACCGATATTCGCGGAACAATGCATCGGCAAAACGCCGCGGTCCGGGAGCACGTAGTTGAGGTAACTGAAGACCGATTTCTTGATCTCGCCGGCATATCGCGTGCCCGCGATCAGTACCATCCGCTCCTTGAAGTTGAGCATGATCGCACAATCCGAATTCACGCCATCGCGTTCCGGGTTCGTCTGGAAATAAGGCGTATTCAGGATCGTAATTTCCGGCGTGAAGTCGACCACTTCTTCCGGCTTCGGTTGACGGAACATATTCCGTGCAAAAAGGCTGTGCCAGGGACTCTCGCTAACCACGCGGACCTTCAGTTGATAGACCGGATCGGCCCCCGCGATCAAATCCTGAACGTACACGTCTCGGCGCTGCAGATACGCGAGCATTTGCAAGCGTAGCGCATCGAAGCGCGCCTCGGTATTCGGCTTATTGACCTCTCCCCACCAAATATCGTCGCGGGTCTGGTCCTCCTCGATGATGAACTTGTCATTGGCTGAGCGACCGGTATAGGCGCCTGTCTCGACGACCAATGCACCGCCCTTGGCCATAAGGCCCCGGCCATCGCGGGTGGTCGCCTCGTAGAGCGCCTCCGGCCCAAGTCCCCAATGCACCGCCGCCTCATTGTTAAGGCCGTGATTCTCCAAGCCGAAATGACTGTGTTGCTGCAATTGTCCCATTCCCCTTCCGCACAATGCGGGCCGCGCCCGCGTTCCCCTTTGGTAGTCCGTGTTGATACCTAGGTTACACGGCTGAAATCAACCGTGACCTGGCCCCAAATTGCAGTTTTTTTCACTTAAACGAAGAAAATTTTATTCAAGCATCTTTTTTACGTGTCTACCGCGTAGTTTTCGACATATTTCGCGATCGTTTTCGCAATAGCCGCGGGATCCGTCCCGCCACGGAACATCGACAGGAATTTGCCGTCGGGTCCCAAAAGGTAGATGAAATTCGAATGGTCCATCAGATACTCGCTCGCGCTAGCATCCTCGGCCTTTCGGTAAAAGACACGATACTGCTTTGCGATGTGAGCGATTTGCTGATCGGTTCCGGTCAGACCGACCATTGTAGGATGGAACTGGGCAACGTACTCGGCCAAAAATTTGGGCGTGTCACGTGCCGGGTCGATGGTGACGAAAAGTGGTTGCACTTTTTCTGACGTGGCTCCCATGTGATCGAGGGTTACGGCCATGTTCGCCAATTCTGTTGGGCAGATGTCAGGGCAATAGCCATAGCCGAAATAGACAAAAAGGAAACGGCCGCGATAGGTCGCTTCGGTTACGCGGTCACCAGTGTGACTCACGAGTGTAAACGGACCGCCGATTTTGACGGCCGCCGTAAATCCAGCGCCCTCCGCCGTCTCTGTCGGTCCCACGTCGGAAATCTGGCGCCACGCGACCACCGCCGTCGCAGCGATCAAACCGAGTGCAACCAGCATGATCCCGATCAGCGCAAATGTTGAGGTGCGTTTCATCTCTATCATTCCATGGGAGCGCGGCTCTGTACCCGAGTTATCGTTAGGCCTATGCGCAGAGGCGATTGGACAAATCGACGCAGCAGGCAGATCACACCGATCTGTGATGAGATTCCCGATTGAGACCAACTAGCAAAAATTCGCCCCTGTCTTGCCTCATTTCTGCCCCGAGTCATTCCGATTGTGGCCCCCCGAGGCCATTTGCTACACTCCGAGTTGGAAGGACCGATGCAACAGACAATCGCCCTCGTCGACGACGACCAGAACATTTTAACCTCCGTTTCAATGGCACTCGAGGCGGAAGGCTTCCGTGTCCATATTTACAAGGATGGCGAAGACGCCTTTCGCGGCCTCTCCAGGCAACCGGTAGACTTGGCAGTGCTCGATATCAAAATGCCGCGCATGGACGGTGTGGAATTGCTGCAGAAGCTGCGCAGATCGTCGGAAATGCCGGTCATCTTCCTCACCTCGAAGGATGACGAAGTAGATGAGATGCTTGGCCTACGCATGGGCGCCGACGACTATATAAAGAAACCGTTCTCCCAGCGCCTCCTGATCGAACGCATCCGCACCTTGTTGCGCCGGTTGGGTCATGCGAACGGAAACAACCAGAAAAGCGAAGGGACGCTATTACGCGGCGACCTTGTACTTGATTCAGACCGGCACCTCTGTACTTGGCAGACCGATGAGGTACCACTGACGGTGACGGAATTCCTGCTCATTCGCTCACTCGCGCAGAGACCGGGGCATGTGAAAACGCGCGATCAGTTGATGGACGCCGCCTACGGCGAAAGCATCTACGTGGACGATCGAACCATCGATAGTCACATAAAACGCTTGCGGGCTAAGTTCCGGCAGGTCGATTCCGATTTTGCGCAGATTGAGACGCTCTACGGAGTCGGTTATCGCTATCGCGACTCGTGACCACGCACGAACGCGATCAAAAAGAACCTCCCCCATCGAAGCCCCGGTGGCGCCGACGGATATCGCCGATTACTCGGCGTATCCTTGCTATCAACATGGCAGCCCTGCTGATCCCGATCGCCGGCCTACTTTATCTCGGACCTTATCGCGACGGATTGATCGATTCCGAACTCGAAGCACTGCGGCTTCAGGCGGATACCTTTGCCGGCGCCATTGGCGAAGGTGCCATTGAAACCACGCCGAGCGGCCACCAACTGGTCAACCTTCCGATCGCGCGACAGATTATTTGGCGATTGAGTACACCGGGCGGCATCCGCTCCCGCCTGTTCGCTCCGAATGGCGAGCTTGTCGTCGACAGTCGATATCTGATGGGCCGCCGATTCGCCGTCGTCGTCGAGAAACTGAACAACACGCCTTGGATTGTGAAGGCAATTTCGCAGGGTATTAAGGTCGTTTCCGAATGGATGCCGCAGTGGCAGCGTTTGGAACGTTACGTCGAGAAGCATCCACAAAGCGCTGAAAACTTCGTTGAGGTCCGCCACGCCCTGGGAGGCGACCCGACTGGATACGTCCGAGTTTCCAATGCCGATCGCATGACACTATCCGTGGCCGTCCCCGTTCAACGCTACCGACACGTTCTTGGCGCCTTAATGGTTTCAAAGGACGACACCGCTATCGAGACGGCGATGCGCGATGTCCGGATTACCGTCTTCATCGTTTTTGCCGCCGCTTTGGTAATCACCATCCTGTTGTCATTCTATCTCGCCGGAACGCTTGCGCGGCCGGTCCTCCGTCTGGCGGCCGCCGCCGAACGCGTGCGACGCGGCCTCGGTCGGGGTGCAGACGAGATTCCGGACTTTACAGGGCGTGGCGATGAGATCGGCGAGCTCTCCGGCGTGTTACGAGAAATGACCAGCGCCCTGCAAGAACGGATGGACGCAATCGAACGATTTGCCGCCGACGTCAGCCACGAAATTAAGAACCCACTGACCTCTCTACGTAGCGCCGTTGAGACCGCCGCCCGAGTCAGCGATCCGGACCAACAGCAAAAACTGATGGTGATCATCCAGGAAGACGTTCAGCGCCTGGATCGCCTGATCACTGATATTTCGAATGCGTCCCGCCTTGATTCAGAACTCAGCCGGGCCCAGGCCGAGACGATTGACATCGCGGGTATGCTCTCAACTCTTAACGAAATCTATGCAGCCGGCGACACCCAAACGGAAGTCGCTCTCGAGATTTCCGGAGAACCGCCTTTCCGCGTCGAGGCGATCGAGGATCAATTGGTACAAGTGTTCCGCAATCTCCTGCAGAATGCGATCAGTTTCAGCCCACCCTCTGGCCGCGTCACGCTGTATTTGGCGCGCCGCGACACAGATATCGAGATAGATGTCTGCGATGACGGTCCGGGGCTTCCGGAAGGGAAACTCGACGCCGTGTTCGACCGCTTCTATACCGAACGCCCAAAAGGAGAGAAGTTCGGCACGCATTCCGGATTGGGATTGTCCATCTCGAAACAGATCGTTGAAGCCCATGGAGGTTCGATTCGCGCCGAAAACCGCTACGCCTCGGACCGTACTGTGCGCGGCGCGCGTTTTATCGTCCGCTTGCCGCTCAGCGACAATTGACAGGACATCCGGCGGGCCGCAGGCTGCTGAGGATGCAAACGATACATGCGACCGCCGTGGTGATTGGCAATCGGTGCGTTTTGCTGCGCGGCACCTCCGGCGCTGGAAAATCAGACTTGGCATTGCGCCTTATTGACGGCGGCGCAATGCTGGTTGCAGACGATCGGACTGAGCTGATCCGGGAGCAGGGCGACCTAATCGCGCGCTGCCCTTCCGCCATCGCGGGAAAGCTCGAAGTCCGTGGCGTCGGTATACTCACCTTGCCGTATGTATCACCCGCAACTGTTTCAATGGTCGTGGATCTTGTCGCACCGGAAGAGGTCGAACGCCTGCCGGAGACAGCATGCGTCAAGCTGCTCGGAGAACAGGTGTGTCAGGTCTCATTGGCACCATTTGAGGCTTCGGCCCCGGCTAAGGTACGCTTGGCTTTGGAGAGAGCAGACCGGGGTCGCGCAGGATGAACGAAGAGACAGCCGAAGGACGGATAATTCTGGTCACCGGCATGTCGGGTGCCGGACGAACCTCTACCCTTCATGTTTTCGAGGATATCGGTTTCGAGGCTGTCGACAATCTCCCGTTATCGCTGCTTTCAGATCTCGTGCGCGGCGCCGCATCGGGCAGGGCTCTCGCGATCGGCGTCGATATCAGGACGCGGGATTTCGCCGACGATGCATTCGCGCATGAACTCAAACGGCTGCGGGATGTCACCGACGGATCTGTGACGACGATTTTCATGGATTGCGACGACGATATCCTGATCAAGCGCTATACGGAGACGAGACGCCGGCATCCGCTGGCAGACGAACGGCCCCTGGCTGACGGTATCGAACTGGAACGGCGCCTACTTGAGTCCGTCCGTAACAGGGCTGACCTGGTCATCGATACGAGTCAGTCCTCACCATGGCACCTGAAACGCCAACTCACCGCGCGCTTCGCTCGTGACGACGCCATAGGTATAGGTATCTGCATCACCTCGTTCTCTTTCCGGCGAGGTCTCCCACGAGAAGCAGACCTCGTTTTTGACGTGCGATTCTTGCGCAACCCTCATTACCAATTGTCGCTACGTCCATTGACCGGACGCGATTCTCGTGTTGGAAATTACATCGGGGAAGATGGGGATTTCGTGACTTTCATGGAAAACCTGAAAGGCATGCTTGACCTTCTGCTGCCACGCTTCGAAGCCGAAGGAAAAAGCTATCTGACCATCGCCATCGGATGTACCGGCGGCCGGCACCGTTCTGTATTCGTGGCCGAACGCCTGAAGGACTGGATGAAGCCACGATATCCGCGCGTGCAACTGCATCATCGGGATCTCGAGCAAGCCGCGGAAGAGAGCGCCGGTAACGACGGAGAGGCGGCAGAATGATCGGAGTGGTATTGGTAACCCACGGGCGACTGGCGGACGAGTTCATCGCCGCTCTGGAACACGTCGTCGGCCCACAGGAGAACATGGCTTCGATCTGTATCGGGTCGGACGATGATATCGATACTTGCCGCGCCGATATCCTGTCGACGGTCGCGACAGTGGATACAGGGAACGGCGTTATCCTGCTAACGGACATGTTCGGCGGCACTCCGTCCAATCTTGCGATCTCGGTCATGGAGAAAGCCAAGGTCGAAGTGGTTGCGGGAATCAATCTCCCTATGCTGATCAAACTCGCGACTGCGAGGAACGAGGGAACCCTGCAGGAAATCGCCGCCTGCGCCCAAGAAGCAGGGCGCAAGTACATCAATGTCGCATCCACCCTGCTTGCGGATCGGCATTCGGGATGACCTCGGCGGTGCGACAGCTCGAAATACTTAATCAGCGCGGATTGCACGCCCGCGCGGCGGCAAAGTTCGTCACGATAGCCAGCACCTTCGGGGCGAAGATCGACGTTTGCCACGGCGGAACGGAAGTCTGTGGCACATCCATAATGGGGCTTATGATGCTCGCCGCGAGCAAGGGCACCGTCATATCCGTCCGCGCCGCCGGTGAAGACGCAGAGGCCGCCGTCGAGGCGCTCGCGATACTGGTCCGCAATCAATTCGACGAAGATTGATGCGTACACGCGCGAACACGGACTGCCAACAGCTCATATTTGATGGCGTGGGCGTCGCCGCGGGCATTGCGATTGGCCCTGCGCACGTGATGGAAAGAGGCTCTCTGAACATCCCTGAATACAAGTTGCCCCGTAAACAGGTCGAAGCCGAAGTAGAGAGATTTCAGTCGGCATTGCAACGGTCTCAAACGCAGATCGAGACCCTCCGGCGTAAGACAAGCGCGTTGCCACCCGCCGTTGCCGAAGAGCTCGGGTTTTTACTCGATGCGCATTTGCAAATGCTTGCTGGCTCACGCTTGGTACGGGGCGTCGAACAGCGGATTCGAGAGAACCGTCGGAATGCGGAAGCCGCGATACAGGCCGAGATATCGGAGATCGTCCGGGGATTTGCGGAGCTTGAGGATTCCTATATGGCCGCGCGTATGCAGGATGTCCGCGACGTCGGCACCCGCGTAATACGCAGCCTTACGAAATCGAACCTGCAGGAATTCAAGATGGCGCCCAAGGGCAGCGTCATCGTTGCGGCTGAAATCACACCGGCCGATACGGCCCTGATGGATCCGCGCGATGTCGCCGGCTTCGCAACTGATATGGGCGGTGTCGAAGGACATACCGCGATTATGGCACGGTCGCTCGAACTGCCGGCAGTTCTCGGAGTTCCCGACCTCACGGCGGTCGTCAGAACCGGCGACGTCATCGTCGTCGACGGCACTTCAGGCCGTTTGGTGGTCAACCCCGACAGGGTGACACTGCAGGAGTATCGCAATAGGCGCTCCCGGTTGCTGCGACAGCGGCGGCGACTTGACCGACTGCGTGGCGTAACTGCGATAACGGCCGACGACGCGCGTATTGCCCTGCATGCCAACCTGGAACTGCCGCGCGAAATCGACCTCGCCATCGCGTCGGGCGCCGAGGGGATCGGACTACTGCGGACGGAATTCCTCTTCATGAACCGGGAGACACCGCCAGACGAAGACGAACAATACGAGACCCTGCGCGTCTTGGTCGAAGGGATGAAGGGGCAGCCGGTGACCATTCGGACTCTCGATGTTGGCGGCGAGAAACTGGCTTACTCGCTCGGCGATCATATGACAGATGCCGTAAATCCAGCATTGGGATTACGCGCCATCCGGTTCTCGCTGCGCCAGCCGAAACTCTTCGGGTCTCAGATTTCAGCGATTTTGCGCGCCGCCGCGCATGGCCCCATTCGCATTCTCCTGCCAATGATTTCGACAGTGGCAGAGGTCGAATCGGTCCGCGAGGTGGTCGCAAGGATGCGCCGGCGGCTGCGGCGCCGCGGCACAAATATCGGCAGTGAAGTACCACCCATCGGCGTAATGATCGAAGTACCGGGTGCCGCCCTCGCGGCCGACGCACTAGCCGGAGTCTCCGACTTCTTCGCAGTCGGTACCAACGACCTCACGATGTACACCTTGGCGATTGATCGCTCGGACGAACAGGTCGCGCATCTCTACAATCCGCTCCATCCGGCCGTCTTGCGGCTAATCCAGTTTTCCGCTCAGGCTGCGCTGCGCGCCCGCATACCAATCAGTGTCTGCGGCGAGATGGCAGGTGATCCGCGTTATACCGCGCTGCTACTCGGTCTCGGCGTGCGAGAATTGTCGATGTCCTCCGCGAGTCTACCGCGTGTCAAACAACGGGTACGCACTCTCGATCTAATGGCATCGACCCGCCGCGCCGAGATGATCATGGATCAAGCCGATTCGGGACGAATCGAAACCTTACTCGATGAATTCAACGCCCTCGAATAAGCCGATCTAGAAGGTCATCGCTTGTGGGCCTCGCATCCGCTTGTTATACCCGCTCAACTCTGCCCGCACGGTGGGCATTTGAAATGTTTGGAAGGCGTAAATGACCTACACTCAGGACTATAAAGTAGCCGATATCAAACTCGCCGATTGGGGCCGCAAGGAAATTGCGATCGCAGAGACCGAAATGCCGGGATTGATGGCGCTACGAGAGGAATACGGCTCCGCGAAGCCGTTGGATGGCGCCAGGATTGCCGGATGCCTTCACATGACCATTCAGACCGCGGTCCTGATCGAGACGCTTACCGCGCTCGGTGCGGAAGTGCGTTGGTCATCTTGCAATATCTTTTCGACGCAGGACCATGCGGCCGCCGCGATCGCTGCGACCGGTGTACCCGTTTTTGCGTGGAAGGGTGAAACGGACGAAGAGTTCTGGTGGTGCATCGATCAAACCATCGAAGGTCCTGACGACTGGCGACCGAATATGATTCTTGACGACGGCGGGGACCTGACCGCGGTAATGCACGAGAAGACACCGGAGTTGCTGGAAGACGTCCGCGGCCTATCGGAGGAGACCACGACGGGCGTCCTGCGGCTCTATGAAATGGAGAAGGCAAAAACGCTCAAGGTACCGGCGATTAACGTCAACGATTCGGTCACGAAATCTAAGTTCGACAACAAGTACGGTTGCCGCGAAAGCTTGGTCGACGGGGTTCGGCGGGCAACGGACGTGATGATGGCCGGCAAGGTTGCGGTTGTCGCCGGATTCGGCGATGTAGGCAAGGGATCCGCCGAAAGCCTCCGCAGTGCCGGGTGCCG
>DJKK01000123.1:20049-21408 GCA_002434595.1 Alphaproteobacteria bacterium UBA6544
TTTGAAGTGGTTACCATGAATGACGCCGCACCGAGGGGCGATATCTTCGTCACCGCGACCGGTAATATTGATGTAATCACCCTAGACCATATGCGTGAGATGAAGGACCGAGCGATCGTCTGTAACATTGGTCACTTCGACTCGGAAATTCAGATTGAGGCCCTGCGCAATTACAAGTGGGACAACGTCAAACCGCAGGTCGACGAAATTGAGTTTCCGGACGGAAAGCGGCTGATTTTATTGGCGGAGGGGCGCCTCGTGAATCTCGGCTGTGCGACTGGCCACCCCAGCTTTGTGATGAGCGCTTCTTTCGCCAACCAGGTGTTGGCGCAGATCGAGCTATGGCAAAATGCCAGCGATTACGACCGCAAGGTATACGTCCTTCCCAAGCATTTGGATGAGAAGGTCGCTGCCTTGCACCTCGCCAAACTCGGGGCACAACTGACAGAGCTATCGGCCGAACAGGCAGCCTATATCGGGATTAGGCAAGACGGTCCGTTCAAGGCGGAGCATTACCGCTACTGATCCGCGAGGATCGCCGATCAAAACTTGTCGGCTGCCAACCTCGGTCTTAGACTTCGGTCTGTGACCCGTATCCGCAATATTCTTGCCGCCTTGCTGGCCGACGCCATTTTCTTGCGCTGCATGTGGGTTGCCAAAACCGCTGCCGAGGAAGCACGCCACTCAATTGCCGAAAAAACATACCTCACAGCTGTCTTAGATGCGCTGTCCATTCTGGAATGGCGGCGCGATAGTGAACTGACCCTGGTGGATTGCAACACCGCCTATAGTGATTTGCTTGAGCGGACGCGCGACGACGTCCTTGGCAATCATCTGGAACTAGGGGCGCATTCCATTGAGATGGAAGGACCGTCGTCGATGGCAGCAAGTACCCAGGCTAGCGGATGAATACGGTGACGCATCCGGACGTAGAATCGAGCATCATCGCGATATTTGCATTGCGCGACGAAGCGGCCACAACGCGCCTTGGAAGCGTATTGGCGGACGCGCTTAGGAAAGGGGATATCATCGCGCTCGAAGGAGCGCTCGGTATGGGCAAGACGGCACTCGCGCGAGGTCTCGTCCGGCGCCTATGCGGTTGCGACACCGTGGTCGCGAGCCCGACCTTCACGCTAGTTCAAATTTACGACACGCCTAATTTTCCGCTCTGGCATTGCGACCTCTACCGCATTGAGAACGACGAAGACGCCTTAGAAATCGGCCTCGGCGAAGCCTTCACGGAAGTCGCCACCTTGATTGAGTGGCCTGAGCGGCTGGAATCGCTGCTCCCACCGCATCACCTCCGGCTCAAGTTTATCCGGGAGGAAGCGGACGGAAGCCGTATTGCCGAATTGAGAG
>DJKK01000286.1:0-11144 GCA_002434595.1 Alphaproteobacteria bacterium UBA6544
TTGGCGAGGGATGATTGATGGCCGTTTGTGGTAAGCTCTGGTAAAGGCGCGTCGAGATCGAACTTGGAAAAATCGATGCCGGTAAGGCGCGACATACCCGATAAATGTAGGTCGATATGCTGATCCATTTCGACCTCGTTCATTCGTACACGCTCGCGCGCCGCCTCCATTGATACGTCAATGATAGGCTGTGCTAGGAACAAAACTTTGATGTCGTCGGGATTGCGCCCGAACTCCGTTGCCTGACGGCGGACATTGTCGCGGTACTCCTTCATTTTCTCGACGCCCCCGCCGCCCTCAGTGATGATCGTGTCGGCCCAGCGCGACGCGAAAAGCTGTCCACGCGGCGAGCCACCGGCCTGACAGATGGGTACACGCCCTTGCGGAGAGCGCGGCGCATTGATCGGCCCCCGGCACCTGAAGTATTTGCCCTCGTGATGGATCGGATGCACCTTGGTTCCGTCGGCAAACATTGGCGCATCGCGATCAAGGACAGCCGCTTCCGGATTGCCATGTCCGCATAGGGCGATAGCTTCATTCACTGCGGTCTCAATGGCGGCTTGCCCAATGTCTTGGGTGTGGCTTCAGCGACCGTCTACGTATTTCTCAGCGACGAGCCCCGTCCGGGCGGCGCCGCCGTGGATGAAGGAACAGTAAATGGCTGGCGTCTACGATGGCCTGACGGTCGTTGAATTGGCGGATCGCCGCAATCAATGGGCAGGCAAGATGCTCAGCGATGGCGGCGCCCGCGTCATCCAAATAGAACCCGTGGCAGGGAGCCCGGGGCGGTGGTGCGGACCGTTTGTCGATGACGAACCGGACCCCGACCGCTGTATTGACTATTGGTGGTACAACACCGGCAAAGAGAGCCTCGCAATCGATATATCGCGTCCGGTCTCCGGCCCGCTCATCCGAGATTTGTTGAGCCAAGCCGATGTGTTCCTCGACAGTGCATTGCCCGGTACGCTGACGGAGTTCGGTCTCGACTACCCGTCATTGAAGTCGAACAAAGCGTTGATCCATGTTTCTCTCACCGATTTCGGACAGGACGGTCCCTGGCGTGATTATGCGATGAACGATCACGCACATCTTGCGTTGGGTGGACAGATGTCGAGCTCAGGTTATTCCGATCCGAAGGAGACACCTATCGGCGGACAGGGCCGCCATGCCTGGCATATGGGCTGCGCGTTTGTGCTGCACGGCATTACCGTGGCCCTGTTCGATCGCGAAAGCTCGGGTGCGGGTCAGTATGTCGATGTCTCTATACACGACGCGTGCGCCCTGGGGACGGAGGCCGCCGTGCCGCAATGGATGTATTATGGCTCGACAATGTACCGCCACACCGGCATGCACGCCAATCCCAAGCGGCTGCCGCCTCTCCAGCTACCAACCGCCGATGGCAAATACATCATCGCGGTGATGCAGAATTTCGGCACGCGGGTCTGGAACTATCTTCTCGCTTGGATGGACGAGAAGGGCGTGTCGGGTGAACTGCATGATCCGATATTTCAGGATGAAGCATATCGCATGTCAGAATATCGTACGGGCAGCGTCATACGCGACGCCGTCGCGCGGCTGATCGCCGCCAGCGACGGCGAAGAATGCTTCCACCGGGCGCAGGAAAACGGTATTTCTTGGGGGCTGGTGCACGCGGCCGAAGAGAATTACGACGTCGCGCATTACCAGCAACGCGACTACTGGCGCGAGATCGAGCATCCGGAGATCGGCCGCGCGATCCCTTATCCGCGCGGCCCGTTCGATTGCGACGCGCTTGGCATTGAGCCTCGCGGGCGCGCCCCGCAGCTCGGAGAGAACACCGACTCCATACTAACGCAGGATCTGGGGCTCTCAGCCGAATCGATCTCGGCGCTACGCGATTCAGGAGCGGTCCGATGAACGGAGGGCCGGATAAACGCACCGGCGTTTTAAGCGGTATTCGCGTTCTCGACTTTAGTTGGAAGACCGTCGGCCCCTGGGCGCCGCGCCTTCTCACCCATTACGGGGCGGAGGTGATCCATGTCGAGCGCGCCGACGGCTGGGATAGTCACCGCTACAACGCCACGCCTCACATCATGAGTGACGACGCGCAGCCGGTTGACCTGCCGGGCGCCAGGCAGACCCACATCGACCCGCAATTCAATACGCTGGGCGAGGAGAAGGCCGTCGACGGCAAGGAACAGCAGGTGCTGTATGCCGCGCCATACTTCAACACCCTGCATCACGGCAAGCTCGCAATCAGCCTCAATACGAAGAGCCCGGAGGGGTTGCAGCTCGTCGATCAGCTGATCGGCAAGTGCGACGCGCTGGTGGAGAATTTCAGCGGCGGGGTGCTGGCAAGCTGGGGCCTGACCTGGGAGAAGATGAAGGAGATCAATCCTCGACTCGTCTATATGAGCACGACGGGCTTCGGGCACACCGGTGACTGGAAGGGGTACCGGAGCTTCGGGCCGACCGCCGCGGCGCAATCGGGCCTTTCGCTCGCGTCGGGGCTGCCTGGGAAGCCGCCCGCGGGTTGGGGCTTTTCGTACCTTGACGTCATGGGCGGCTGGATGGGTGGACTGGCGCTGGTCCAGGGCTTGCTGCAAGCGAAGAAGACCGGCAAGGGTGCGCGCATCGACTACTCGGTGACGGAAGGGGCGATGTCGATGCTAGGTACCTATTTGCTCGACTATCAGGTTAATGGCCGGCCCACCCGGCGGCCGGGTTTTCCGCCGGGCAACCGCGCTGTCTTTCCCGCTCTTGCGCCGCACAATACTTACCGTTGCGCCGGCAGGGATCGTGTCGGCCAGGACTGGTGGGTCTTCATCGCCTGCGAGACACAGGCGCAGTTCGAGGCCCTTTGTGGCGTGATGGAGCAGCCCGCGCTGGCCCTCGACCCGCAATTCGCCACCAACGAGGCTCGGGTCGCCCATCAAGACGTGCTCGACGACATCATCGGCCGCTGGACCCGTCCGCGCCGGCGATACGCCATCATGCGCCTGTGCCAAGAAGCGGGCGTTATCGCGGCGTCGGTACAGAGTGCGGAAGACCGGGTCGAGTACGACCCGCAGCTGCAGCACCGCCAGATGTATCCGGTCATCGAACATCCCGAGCTGGGCGCCGTGCCTAACGAAGGCTATCCGGTAAAGATGTCGCGCACGCCCGCATTCGTGCACGCCCGCGCGCCCACCTATGGGGAACACAATCAATACGTCTACGGCGAGTTGCTTGGCATGACCGACGAAGAAATTCATTCGCTGCGCGAGCGCGGTGTCATTTAGGAGACAGTTAATGGCGACCAGTTTAGATCGGGAACGGCTCGGGCCTCTTAAGGATAGCGTGGCGATTGTCGGCGTTGGCGAGACGGATTACGGAAGCGACTACCGCGGCGCGGGCGGCAAGGCGGTCGCCAAGGGTGAGGCGCGATACGATTCCTACACCCTGGCGTCGCGGGCTTTGAAACGGGCGCTCGACGACGCCGGTCTAAACAAGGACGACATTGACGGACTGTGCGTCGCGAACCTGTCAAGCGAACGCGCCTGCGAGCTATGGGGCATGAACCCGCGCTGGAGCGGTGGCGGTGACGCGGCGCAGAGCATCATTGAAGCGACCATGGCGATCAATTGCGGCCTATGCACTACCGTGGCGCTGGTCTACGGCAACGCCCAGCGCTCGATGAATACCGCCTATGGCGGCTCGCGCGTGACCGGAGGCGGCATCACTTCGTACTTCTACTACGCACCGTGGGGCCTGACCTCGCAAGGCGCGCTATACGCACTGCTCTTCCAGCGACACAAGCTGCTCTATGGCACGACGGAGGAACAACTCGGCGCGATCCCGGTGGCTTTCCGCAAGCATGCCTGCATGAATCCGAACGCGGTCATGCAGAAGCCCATAACGATCGACGATTATCTCAATGCGCGCTATATCGCCGAGCCGCTGCGACTGTTTGACTATTGCCTGATCAATGACGGAGGCGTCGCGATCATCGTGCGACGCGCCGACATGGCGAAGGACTGCCGCCAGCCGCCGATCATGGTGAGCGGCTTTGGTTGGTCGGAAGAGAATGTCGACGCCACGCAGCTGCGGCCACGCCTGAAGGATTTCTATCACACCGCCCACCGCGACGTGGCGGCGCAGGTCTATCCGATGGCGGGCGTTACGCCACAAGACATAGACGTTTTTGCAACCTACGACAGCTTCAGCGTCCACCTGCTTGCGTCCCTGGAAGGCTTCGGCTTCTGCAAGGAGGGTGAGGGCGGTCCGTTCGTACAAGAAGGGCGGATCGAGATCGGCGGCGATCTGCCCTGCAATACAAGCGGCGGGATGCTCTCAGAGAGTTACATGCAGAGCTGGAACCATCAGCCCGAGCTTGTGCGCCAGTTGCGGGGCGGACTCGGGCAGCGTCAGGTCCAGGGCGCCGAGGTCGCGCAGTACGTGCACGACGTCGCCGGCAAGTGCAAAAGCATCATCTACACGAAGGGGAATTGAGTGATGGCGACGCCGCGTCCAATCCGGTCCATGGATCCCTACGCCGAGCAGTTCTGGAGCTACACGCAGATCAAGGAATTTCGACTGCAGAAATGCTCCGAGTGCGGCAAGTTCCGCTGGCCGCCTGGGCCGACCTGCGACCGGTGCCTCTCAGACGAATTCGAATGGACGCTGATGGCAGGTCGCGGCAAGATACTGTCATGGACCACGTTCCATCGTAGCTACTTCCCCGAGTATCCGGCGCCCCACACCACGATTGTGCTGGAACTGGATGAAGGGCCGCTCTTCGCGGCGTATCCAGTCAAGATTGGACCGGAGGACTTAAGCGAGGGGATGGAGCTCTCGCTGCGCTGGACTGACGGCTTGGACGAGTTCGGCGACTACAACCTGCCGGTATTCGGACCGCTCACAGAATGACTCACAATTCGGATTAAATCCAAATGGCGACGAATGATGGTTCTGTCGATAAAGTTCAGGAGGTTGATCTTCCCGGCATCCTCGCGGGTGTCCGAGTCATCGAGCTGGCGGACGAGCAAGCGGAGTACTGCGGCCTGACCCTGGCCGGCCTTGGGGCCGACGTTATCAAGATCGAACCACCCGAGGGAAGCCCGACGCGCCGGATTGGTCCTTTCTATGAGGACCATGCTGATCCCGAACGGTCGCTTTTCTTTTGGCAGTACAATCGCGGCAAAAAATCTGTCGTGCTGGACCTCGATCAAACAGAGGATCGCGCCCGGTTTGAAGCGCTGCTGGTGTCCGCCGACATCTTCCTCGAATCGACACAGAAGGGTGAATTGGACGCCTTTGGATTCGGTTCCGAGACCATGCGTGAACGCTACCCCAGCCTGATACACGCCCGCATCACCCCGTTCGGCGACGACGGCCCCTGGAGCGACTACAAGGGATCGGATTTGATACATCTGGCGCTGGGCGGCGTTATGATGAACTGTGGTTATGATCCGACGCCGGACGGCAAGTACGACCTACCGCCGATCGCTCCGCAGATGTGGCATGCCTATCACGTCGCCGGCGAGCAGCTCAGCATGGCGATCATGGCGGCTCTCGTCTTTCGTTTCCGGACGGGTTTGGGACAGCATGTCTCCTGCGCGGTGCATGAGGCGGTCGCTAAGTGTACCGAGGTCGATCTGATGTCTTGGGTGATGCGCCGTGCGACTGTCCTGCGCCAGACCTGCCGCCACGCGCGGGAGGCCATCACTCCGCATCCGTCGATCGCCCACACGAAGGACGGACGCTGGGTGATGGCCGCGCTCGGCACGCGCCCCGGCGACGGTGACCGCCTGATCAAGCTGCTCGACCGGTACGGCATCGAGTCCGGCATGGACCCGGAATCGAGCGATCTTTCGAAAGGCGGTCGCTTCGTTCCCGGAACCGGGCCGGTCACGGAAAAGCGCGACAAGGGCATGGAAGCGATGCAGCGCTTCGTACGGAATTTCACTTACGGCAATGTGCCGTGGCGCGAAGCCCAGGAATTGGGAATGCTGTGGGCCCCACTCAGGAAACCGCACGAGAACGCTCTTGATCCCCACTGGATTGCCAGAAAGAGCGTTTTGAATATCGAGCATCCGGAACAGGGCCGATCCTTCCGCTACGCCACCAGCAAGTGGATCGCGACGGCATCGAGTTGGATACCCGGGCGGCGTGCGCCATTGTTGAACGAAGACGTGGAAACCGCCGATGAATTGCCGGCGAACCCGACGCCGAAGATCGCCGCGATGACTGACAAGGACAATGGTGGGCAGCCGTCGAAACGGGGCAAACCCTTCGCGCTCGACGGAATTCGCATTCTGGACTTCACCTGGTTCCTGGCGTCGGCCGGCGGCACCCGGTTTATGAGCGCTTTCGGAGCGGAAAGCCTCAAGGTCGAGTTGAAGAGTCATCCGGATACCCGCATGGCGTCTATGGCCCCGGTCGGCGGGCGCGCCGCTCGCGAAAAGGCCACGGCCGCGCTGCAAGGGGTAACCGATCCCGATATGGGCGGACAGTTCAACAACAAGAACCCCGGAAAGCGGGGGATATCTCTTAACGTCCGGCATCCCAAGGGACTGGAGATCGCGAAACGCCTCGTCGCGATGTCAGATATCGTGGCTGAAGGATTTTCGCCGGGTGTGTTGGACAGCTGGGGTCTCGGATACGACACGTTGAAGGAAATCAAGCCGGATATCATTTACGTGCAGCAGTCGGGTATGGGCGCGCAGGGAACCTATGGCCGCTTTCGCACCGTTGGCCCAATTGCCAATTCCTTCTCCGGCCTTTCAGAAATGTCGGGCCTGCCGGAGCCCGCAATGCCGGCGGGGTGGGGGTACTCGTATCTCGACTGGATGGGTGCCTATAGCTTCGCACTCGCCATGTTGAGCGCGCTTTACCATCGCGAGCGCACCGGCGAAGGTCAATGGGTGGACGCCTCGCAATGCGAAGTCGGCCTCTTCATCAACGGGACGACCATGCTCGACTGGTCGGCAAACGGCCGTATCTGGACGCGGACCGGCAATCGTTCGCCGAACAAACCGGCCGCCCCGCACGGCGTCTATCCGACGGCCGGAGAGGATAACTGGCTGGCGATCGCCTGTTTCACGGACGCGGAATGGCAGTCGCTCTGCAAGGTTGCGGAACGGCCCGACTGGTCGGCGGAGGAGAGGTTCGCCACCCTGGAAAGTCGCCTCGCTCAACAGGATTCCCTCGATGAGGCGATTGCCGCATGGACACGGGAAAGCGACGGGCGCCGCCTGATGGAAACTCTGCAGAAGGCCAGCGTGCCCGCGGGTGTCTGCCAGACCGCCGAGGATCGCTGCGATAACGATCCACAACTCGCGTCCCTCGAATGGCTGACCGAGGTTACCGGGACGAAGATTGGCCGATGGCCTGTCGCGGAAGTGCCGGTGAAACTCAGCGAGAGCCCGGCATATGCGGGAGGCCGCATCGATCGCGGGGCGCCCTGCTACGGAGAGGACAACGAATATGTTTACGGCGAATTGCTCGGCATGTCGTCAAAAGAAATCGCGGAACTTGAAGCGGACGGCGTGTTTTAGAGCGTTAATTAATAAGGGTCGCCGACGAATATAAAGGTCGTGCCGGTGACGATTGGCGCGCTGGCCCCGACGAAGGATATGTTGGCGTTTTTTACCTGTCGGCTGCCCGCCCGCCCCGAAGCTTGCAGCGCACCTTCGATGATGTGCCACAATCCGTGAATGCGTCCCGTCCCGAGACTGCCGCCGAACGTATTCAATGGCAGGTCTCCGTCCAGTTCGATCCGTCCGTCCTGAATGAAGTCGAGCGCTTCGCCTTCACCGCAGAATCCATATGATTCCAAACCATAGATGACCGAGGCGGAGAAGCCGTCATAGATCTGTGCGACGTCGACGTCCTGCGGCGAGAACCCGGACCGCTCCCATGTCAGCCGGGATGAACTGCTGCCGCCCTTCATATAGTTGCTAAGGCTGCCGATGCGGCCAGCGACCTCGAAGTGAAGACGTTGTCCGTAGCCCGCGAGATAGGCGGGTTTCGGTTTTAGGTCCTTGGCGCGATCCGCCGTTGTCATCACGATGGCGACAGCGCCCTGCACCGGAATGTCGCAATCGAACAGGCAGAATGGGTATGCCACCATCCGCGAGTTCAGATATTCCTCCCGGGTGAGTTCGGTGCCGTAAAAATATGCGTGCGGATTGTGCTGCGTATGTTTGCGTTGGGTGACAGCCAGCGTCGCCATCTTCTCGCGTTCCTGATTGTGCGTCTCCAACCATCGTGTGTAGGCGACGGCCATCCCTTGTCCCGGCCCGCCGAATCCGAATGGGCCAGTAAACTGCGCCGCGCCATGCGCTGCATTGCCGGGCAGGTTCTGATAGGTGCCCTTCGGATTGTGCATTGCGCGCCATACCACCGCGTATTCGCATACGCCGGCGAGCAGGGCATTCGCTGCCTGCTGTACGGCGCCGCCGATGTTCGTGGTGCCGACCTGTATGTGCCAGCTGAGGTTCGGTAGTTTTAGCATCGCCATCATGCAATTCACGGAGACGACGGAGATGCCGTCGACTTCCGCATGACCGGTTGCCGGCAATTCCGGATAGGTCGACAGGCCGTCGATATCAGACATCTCAAGGCCGGAATCGGCCACCGCACCTTTCACCGCTTCCAGTGCGTGAGCCGCCAACGGAATGTCGGCGGAACGCGTAACCTTTGAGTATCCGATGCCGCTGATCGCGATTTTGCATCTGTTTTCCCACATTGGCGTCACTCCCTCACGTGCCAGGCTCGACATCCGCCAAGCGGAACTGCGGCAAGGTGATATCGTCGTTGAGTTTCTTGAAAACCATTTCGACCCGGCGGCCCACTTTTGCCTCGGTATAGGATGCATCGAGAAGATTGGCGGCCATCAGCGCGCCGGGCGCGCTGTCCAACTCCACTATTATGCTCGCGTAGGGGACCGCGCCCGCGAAGCGCTTGTCGCCCTCGTGATACATTATCGTATAGGCGTAAATGTGCCCTGAACGGCCGACTGGCTCGAACTTCAAGTCGATGGACATGCAGTTTACGCAGGTCGGATAAGGCGGATGTTGAAAATGACCGCAATCCTGGCAGCGTTGAAGCTCCAAAGCTTCTCGTTTGGCGGAATACCAAAACGGTTTCGTCCATTGATCCGGGATCGGGATTGGCCTCTTTACCTGACTCCAATCGCTCATCGGTATTGCCTCTTTCGTCTTAGTTTCGGGAAATGCGTGCCGCAAATGAAATGAATTAGCGCCAGAACGATCATCGCCTATATGTGCGAGTACTGGTAAAATTTTCGGCGTTTGAAGTCACCGAAAGCGTCGATGCTTAAAATTGAAGGCAGGTCTATCATGCTCTGCGTTCGATCCCGCAAGCAAGGCGGGCTATTACACTTATCCAAGGTTTGAGCGTAGTTTAGGTGCAAGTGACGTCGGTTGCGAGTCCCCGAAAGAAAATAAAATCAGCGACTTAGATGCCCATTACGAACGGCTTCTTTGTGCCTTCCGGTATGCTGTCCTGAAGGTTTATGGGGGTCTGCTGGTGTGTAGTTCAAGAATTAAGTGGTAATACATTTTGGCAAGCTAAAAGTCGGTGCGCAGCGGTGAACGCCGAACTTTATTTATTGCGAATGAGACGCATTACTGATACAATATACGGTATATAGTCTGTGCGCGCAGATAGGTTCGGCCTTAGTACAATTAATTTTGCGCCGGAATCGAATTTCTTTTAACAAGCGTGTTTTCGCGGAAATTTGGGCAGATGAATTTACACTTAAACCGCATGTATGCGTGATTTCTATGTGCGACGGCCAAAACGAATCCACGCCAATTTTGTTTTCATCGAATTTAAAACGATCCGTTGAATTTTATAATTGTGAGCTAGGGTTTGTGGTTGAGGGCACAGATAAGTCATTTTGGCTTACCTATTCAAATTTAAAATTGAAGGTTATCTCAACTGATGATAGCGATCTTATCTCGAATATGGGTGTCGTTTTTAACGTAAAAAATATTCATGATTTATATCAACGTCTTTTTAGTCGTTCGGTTCCCAAATTAGGCAGGCTATGCCACACACCGTTCGGCGAATTGCACTTTTCTCTCAAAGATCCCGATGGGAACAGTCTGTATTTCCGTGAGTACCCGCGCTTATAAAAAGATTAGCCCCTCAGTCTGACAACAAAAATTAAATGAGAATGCGATGAACGAGACCACAAGAATTGAAACCGATTCATTTGGAGAGCTTAATGTGCCGGCCCACGTGTACTATGGAGCTCAAACCGCAAGGTCTATAATTAATTTCCCTATCGGCGGAGAACAGATTCCAAGACCTCTAATTCACGCACTTGGTATTATAAAACAAGCGGCCGCGCGAGTTAACAAGGCGCAGGGAAAGTTGCCACCTATTATTGCTGACGCCATCGAAAAGGCCGCGTCGGAAGTGGCTGCCGGGCAATTAGATGAACACTTTCCCCTCGTCGTATGGCAGACAGGCTCTGGCACACAGTCGAACATGAATGCAAACGAGGTGATCTCAAATCGGGCTATCGAAATCTTGGGTGGAACACTCGGATCCAAAGACCCGGTTCATCCCAATGATCATTGCAACATGAGTCAATCGTCAAATGATACATTTCCGACCGCGATGCACATCGCGGCGGTACTCGAAATCTCCGAAAAGTTACTGCCCGCGCTTGCGCATTTAAAGGGCTTGCTGAAGGAAAAAGCCGAAGGATGGTCAGATTTAATTAAAATCGGCCGTACTCATACTCAGGATGCAACACCGCTCACGCTTGGGCAGGAATTTAGCGGTTATGTAACGCAGATAGAAATGGGAATCAGTCGGACGAGAGAAGCCCTCAATGGCCTATATAGTCTTGCGCAAGGTGGAACTGCGGTAGGAACCGGCCTCAACACACAAAAGGGGTTTGATGAACGTTTTGCCTTGGAGGTTTCAAAGATAACTGGTTTACCGTTTGGACCAGCACCAAATAAGTTTGAAGCCTTGGCTGCAAACGATGCATACGTTTACGCGCATGGTGCACTCAACTCGGTATCAGTGTCACTTTTCAAGATTGCCAACGATATTCGATTATTAGGTTCAGGACCACGATCCGGCTTGGGTGAGTTGTCATTGCCCGAAAATGAACCCGGTTCTTCAATCATGCCTGGTAA
>DJKK01000286.1:11478-12031 GCA_002434595.1 Alphaproteobacteria bacterium UBA6544
GTTAATCCTACGCAATGTGAAGCGCTCACAATGGTCTGCGGGAAGGTTCACGGGAACCATGCCACAATTTCTTTTGCTGGCAGTCAGGGCCACTTCGAATTGAACGTCTATAAGCCACTCATGGCCTACGCGATGTTGCAGTCGATCAAATTGCTCTCAGATGCATCTATAAGTTTCGCGGATAGATGTGTCTCAGGAATCACCGCTAATGAATCTAATATAAAAGATTTGATGGAACGTTCACTGATGCTTGTTACGGCACTCGCCCCTACAACAGGATATGATAATGCCACAAAAATTGCGAAGGCAGCGCACAAAAACGGGACAACGCTTAGAGAAGAAGCGATAGGTCTTGGTTATGTGAGCGAAGCGGAATTTGACGCGCTGATTCGACCTGAAAAAATGATAGGGCCGAGTGATTGATTCTATGACCGGTATCTCGCTAAATTTTTAGGCTCGAGGAAAATACATTAATTAAGGATCTACCCAGTTGGTATCAAAAGTTAAATAAGCACTTTTGAATCATAGGATAGTTGGTTATTATGCGAATGAT
>DJKK01000286.1:12236-14099 GCA_002434595.1 Alphaproteobacteria bacterium UBA6544
ATGACCGGTATCTCGCTAAATTTTCAGGCTCGAGGAAAATACCTTAATTAAGGGTCCACCCAGTTGGTATCAAAAGTTAAATAAGCACTTTTGGATCATAGAATAGTTGGTTATTATGCGAATGATTATGATTCGCAAAAAGAGAAATAAAGAGGATTGGTGCCATGTATCAGGAAAAAATTGAACTGCTGATCAATGGCCGGTGGTGTCAAGGTAGTGAAGGCAAAGGCCAACCGCTCATTAACCCTGCCACCGAAGCGATTTTGGCAGAGGTGCCGCACGCTTCGGAGTCAGATTTGGAGGAAGCCCTTATCTCCAGCGCGGAAGGCTTCAAGATATGGCGCGACACAACAGCGATCGACCGCCAAACAATAATGGAAAAAGCGGCGCGTTTAATGGAAGACCGTATTGACGAAATCTCCAAGACATTAACCATGGAGATGGGAAAGCCCCTGGCAGAATCAAAAATTGAAATGCACTTCGTAATTGCGGTCACTCGATGGTACGCAGAGGAGGGTAAACGTGCATACGGCCGATTGGTACCGTCTCGCGTCCCGGGCGCTCGGCAAATGGTAATGAAGGAGCCAGTGGGACCCTCTTGCGCTTTTGTTGCTTGGAATTTTCCTGGCACCAACGTTATTAGAAAAGTTGCTGGAGCGCTCGGGGCCGGCTGCTCAATGTTAATAAAGCCCAGTGAGGAGACCCCCGGCACGGCAGTCGCTCTTGCTCGTTGTTTCCAAGATGCCGGTTTGCCCCCTGGTGTCCTGAACATCGTTTTCGGTATTCCCGATGAGGTTTCTCGGCACATCTTGGGATCTTGGATCCCTCGGAAAATGTCTTTCACAGGCTCAGTCCCTGTTGGTAAGCACTTACAAAAACTGGCTGCAGAGACGATGAAACGCTGCACAATGGAACTGGGAGGGCATTCGCCAGTTATCGTTTTTGATGATGCAGATATTGAACGCGCCTTGGATATCACCGCAGGCTTTAAGTTCCGAAACGCTGGCCAAGTCTGTATTTCGCCGACACGGTTTTTTATCCAGGACAGGGTCTACAAGTCTTTTGTAGAAGGATTTACTGAACGAGCCCGGTCTCTAAAGGTGGGGAATGGATTAGACGATGGCATCCAAATGGGTCCATTGGTCGACGCCCGCAGATTACCGATAATGCAGGATTTTGTTGATGACGCGTGTGACAATGGCGCGACAATCAGTACAGGTGGTGAGCGAATTGGGAATCTGGGGTACTATTATGCGCCAACTGTTCTTTCAGATGTTCCAGACAAAGCAAAAATAATGATCGAGGAGCCATTTGGTCCTATCGCACCTATTACACACTTTAATGCTTTTGATGACGTAGTGGAGCGTGCCAACTCACTTCCTTTTGGTCTCGCATCCTATGTTTTTACTTCTGATGGAGACAAAGCGACAAAAATTGGACAGGCGCTGGAAACGGGATTGGTCGGCATAAATCATGCGATGGTTGCAACGCCCGAAACACCATTTGGAGGTATAAATGAATCTGGCTACGGATCAGAGGGTGGGGTCGAAGGTTTGGATGCATTTTTGAGAACGAAGTTTGTTACTGAAGTGGGAGTTTAATCCAAACTAATATCGAGTCAGAGATTGCGATTAAAGATTTAGACCACCGTAATGTTTTCGCAACGACGGAAGTTTAAAGTTTTTGAAAGGAAGGACCCCGTCTCAGGTAGCACGGGAAATAAATATCCTTGAACACCTGAGCTATATTTCACCAGTGTAGATTTAGATTTTGGCAATAAAAGTTGAAGGTTGCGACAATTTTTTTGACCGCGATCGGGAGTTCAAGCTCCTTAAAATCCAAGTCCACCATCCATCCATCTTG
>DJKK01000050.1:0-4539 GCA_002434595.1 Alphaproteobacteria bacterium UBA6544
TTCGGCGCGTTGCTTGGCGAGTTCGCTGAAACGGCCCTTCAGGAAAATATCAATCACCGACCAGTCTCCTGCCTTCTGGCGCAAGAGATAGTCAATCGGTACTTTTTCACCGTTCGATTTAACAATTTTTGTTTTCACCATCAGTGTGTCGCGGGGTGCTTTCTCCGTGCCTATAATTTCGATTTTCTCACCTCCGTAACCATCAAACCGATCAGCATAGGTCGAAATCCATAGTTTTGAGAAGGCGTTGAGCAGCCGCTTGCGGTCGGGTTTTGAAAGAGAACGCCAGTGCCGTCCGGCGGAAAATTGTGCCATGAAGCCCATATCGAAACTATCGAGTAAGACCGGCTCTAAGGTTTTGTATCTGCCCGTAAATTTTAACTTCTCTGCATTTTTCATGATTGTGAGAAGTGTAGCATTGAACCGTTCGACCTTGTATACGGCCTCACTTGGCTGCGCCGACGCAGGAAGGATGAAAAGTAGACTGGCAACTGCGATGGCCAAAAGGCTTGGCTTCCAGGGTCGGGACATTCGTTTCTCCAGCATTAGGCCAGTTTAGTCAGCATTACGACGATTCTGTGGCATTCGCAAAACCCCGGCGTTATTTATGGGTCACCTTGTCGTAAATGACGTCGATAGATATCGTTGAGCGGTCTGTCAGAGCAGGCCTGCTACCCGCGAGGAATACCCAGTTTGTCCGTATTAAACCGCATCCTCGAAGCCTGGATCGGAGCCGTCTGTCGATTCGCATGGGTGGTCATTCTGATTGTCTCTGGAGCGACGTACTTCGTATTCGGCTACACTGTCGAAAACCTAACGATCAATACGAATACAACGGATATGCTCTCGGAAGAACTGCCGTTCCGACAAAATTACATTGCCTATAAGTCCGCGTTTCCGAAGACGGGCGATCTTATGACGATCGTGATCGATGCCCAGACACCGGATCGTGCCGACACTTCCGCTGAAAAACTGGCCGAACGGTTGCGGCTTGAAAGTAAAACAATCGAAACGGTCTATGATTTTGGGGGTGACCCGTTCTTCCGGCGCAACGGCCTGTTGTATCTCGAGATCGATGACCTTGAGGGTGTGGCAGATCGTTTGTCGCAGGCCCAAGGATTACTTGGTGCCCTGAGCGAGGAAACTAGTTTACGGAGATTGTCGGAGGTCTTTGGCCTCGCGATCGATGATATGGTGGACGACAATGAACCCATAGGCGACTTGACCTACGTGTTCGAACGCATCGCCGACGTTGTTTCTGCTCGCAGTCAGGGCACAGCTGCTGAATTGTCCTGGCAGGGACTGATGGCAGGCGAGGGCCCTGATGGGGTTGATACCCGCCGTTTCCTGCAGGTTAGGGTCAACTCAGATTGGTCCACGATTTCGCCCGCCGCGCCTGCGATGGATACGATCCGTGAAGCCGCGGCAGAACTGGGCCTTACGCCAGTAAACGGAGTGCGCGTCAGGCTAGCGGGAGGGTTGGCGCTCTCGACAGAAGAATTGACCAGTGTCTTCGACGGCGCCAAGGCGGCGAGTTTCCTCTCCCTCGCCATGGTTTCGATCTGCCTGTTTCTTGGTCTTCGCTCTCTTGTTCTCGTTGGTGCTATCGTCCTGACACTCGTTTGCGGTTTAATTTGGACAGCCGGTTTCGCTGTCGCCGCCGTTGGACATCTCAATCTGCTTTCAGTCGCCTTTGCGGTCCTGTTCATTGGACTAGGTGTCGACTTCGGGATTCATTTTGCGCTGCGATATGCGGAGGCCGTGCGGAACGGTGTGGGCCGTGTCGAGGCATTGCATGTTGCTGCCGTGGGTGTCGGAGGTGTCATGGCGCTCTGCGCAGTTTCGGCCGCAATCGGATTCTATGCGTTTTTGCCGACTGCTTACCTCGGATTAGCTGAACTGGGTCTGATTTCAGGCACCGGCATGTTCATCGCGTTGTTCATGAGCCTTTCTTTACTTCCCGCACTTCTGTCGCTCTTTCCGTTCAAGCCGATGACGTTGGCGTCCGGCACTGTTGCGGCAAAAGGCGCGCAGGCTCTGCGGCGTCACGGTGGCACCGTCACGATCGGGATTGCTGTTTTTGCCGCAGTATCGCTGCTCCTTGCACCGAAGGTTAGGTTTGATTTCGACCCCCTGAATCTACATGACCCGAACGCAGAATCGCTGCAGACAACGCTGGATCTAATTCGGGATAGCGACACCTCTCCGAAGACGATTTCAGCGATAAGGCCGAATTTGGAGGCGGCCCGAGAACTTGCGACAAAGTTGGAGGCATTGCCTGAAGTCTCGAAAGCGGTGTCGATTTCAAACTTTGTTCCCAATGCGCAAGAAGAGAAGCTCGCCATCATCGGCAACCTTTCCTTCGTTATGCTGCCTGTATTTGGCGTTGAGAACCGGTCCGGAACTGTGACTGCGGACAAAGAGGTGAAGGCGTTGCGAGAGTTCTCCGCCAAGCTCGCTCTTGTCGACGGTAAGGATGGCTTGTTCGGCAAGGCGGCCAAGAGGTTACGGAAGGAGATTGATGCCTTTGTGACCGGCACACCTGATGAACGTGCGGTCGCGTCGTTACGCATCGGCCTGCTTGAGCATTTTCCGCGGTTGATCGATCAACTACGAGACGCTTTGGAGGCCGGAGACGTATCTGTTGATGACGTGCCGCAAGGGTTGAAGGAGCGTTACCTCGCGGAGAATGGCATCGCGCGTGTAGAAGTTACACCAGCCTTCAGCGTCGAAACCAATTCAGCTCTTCGGAAGTTCATCGACGCGGTCCGGACCATCGCACCGGATGCGACGGACAGTCCGGTAGTCATTCTGGAGGCAAGCCAAGCAGTCATTGACGCAATACTTCAGGCTGCCGCGACCGCTGGCGTTCTAATTATTGTCCTCTTATTCGCCATGTTGCGCAGCATCCGCGATACGCTACTCGTTTTTTACCCGCTTGTGGTGGCTGGTCTCTTTACCGTCGCTACAGTCGTCGCCTTCGATCTCCCATTCAATTTTGCAAACGTAGTCGTACTACCGTTGTTAATGGGGTTGGGTGTTGCTAGCGGAATTCATCTCGTGATGCGCGGGCGTTTGCTCGATAAAGCTCTGGCTCTACAGCAAACGAGTACGCCTCGCGCGGTCCTATATAGCGCGCTGACGACGATACTCTCTTTTGGGAGCCTTGCGATTTCCGCGCACCGTGGAACCGCTAGCATGGGCGCTCTGTTGATGATCGCGATCGGCTTTACATTGTTTGGAGGATTGGTTGCCTTACCGGCGTTGACCGCCTGGCTGGACAGGTGCCGACAGTCACAAAGAAGTCGATGTTTTCCGGCCACTAGACGCTCGGCACGACCTTAGCTAATAGTAGGCCACACTGTAAAAAAGCTGTTATGCTATTTGGCTGCCTCACTGAAACGTGTTTGGTGGATCGTACGAAAGTATTGCGGATGAAAGCGGTTATGTTGGCAGCGGGATTGGGGTCCCGGTTGGGTAAGGATGAAGGCTTTCCGCCAAAGGTTTTGTTGCGATTTGATGGTGTCAGCCTCTTGGAACGCCATGTTCGAATTCTCGCCGACGTCGGTGTTGACGAATTAGTAATCGGTGTCGGCTATAATCGTGAGATGATTGAAGACGAGCTGCAGCAGATCGGTGCGGAAGATTACGCTCGAACCGTTTTTAACCCAGACTTTGCGTTGGGAGCTATCACAACCTTGTGGTCGCTCCGAGATGAGTGCCAATCTGGCCAGCCGATTGTGATGATGGATGGCGACGTGCTCTACGATCAGCGCCTGTTGAAGGAGTTGGTTGATGGGGAACGGGAGAATTGTCTCCTGTTTGACAGCGCTATCGAGCCGGGGGAAGAGCCGGTGAAGGTTTGTCTCTCCAATGGGGAGATTGTCGACTTCGGGAAAGCACCGACGATCATGCATGATCGCTTCGGTGAATGGGTCGGCTTTACGAGGTTTTCGGTCGATCAGGCCGCGCGCATCCCCGATTACGTAGCGCCTTATATAGAGCGTGGCGAGACAGATCGAATTTACGAGGTAGCCATTCGCGATCAGCTGGTGGATGCCGATGCGGGGGTTTTTGGTATTGCCGACATCACCGGGATGCCTTGGATCGAGATTGATTTTCAAGAAGATGTCGATGAAGCTGCAGCCAACATCCTGCCTCAGCTTGAACCGCTACCCGAATAGATGACCGCGTCTCCGCACAAGTTACTAGCGCTAGATCAGCGTATCGCAAAGCTGGCGGCAAATGGTCTTGCGCGAACGCCTATAACACCGAACGCCGTCACGACGGCGAGCATCCCCCTCGGTTTTGGGGCGGCTTGCTTGCTCGCACAAGGTGGGTTGCACGCCCATTGGGGCGCGGGCCTCTTTGTGGTGGTGGTTTGGTTGGATCATGTAGATGGCGAATTAGCGCGCGCAACGGGAACCAGCAGCCAGTTTGGCCATTATTTCGACCATATCGCTGCGTTATTGAACTACGTCATGATGTTCGTCGGCGCGGGAATTGGGATCGAGACGGATTGGCTCCTGAACTGGGGAG
>DJKK01000050.1:4897-7062 GCA_002434595.1 Alphaproteobacteria bacterium UBA6544
TCGGTGTCGCGTCCATAATGGCCGTGCGTGTTTTCGCGGAAGGACGTATTGGCCGCCATTTCGTCAAGCAGAAGGTGCGAGCGGGTTTCGAGATAGAGGACACGCTTTACATTGCGGCGCCTCTTACTTGGTTTGGAGTACTTGACTACTTCATTTTGCTAGCAGGCATCGGAGCACCGGTTTTTCTAGTCTATACCGTCTGGAGTGTCGTCAGGACCATAAAGGTGGACGGCGGGGAGGGGACCGCGTGACAACTCTGATTACGGGTGCGACCGGATTTGTCGGCTCCGCGGTTCTTAGGGCGGCTGTCCAACGCGGCGTAGACGCGCGTGTGCTGGCCCGGCCAGGAAGCGACCGGCGCAATTTAAACGAGGTGAACTGCGAGATCGCCGAGGGCGACCTGAATGATACCCGCAGTATCTGTGCCGCACTCCAAGGGTGCTCAAGCCTGTTCCATGTTGCCGCGGACTACCGCCTTTGGACCCCTGACCCGGCCGAGCTGTACCGGACGAATATTGATGCGACAGTGGATTTGTTTCGCGCCGCCGCCAAGGCCGGTGTCGAGCGAATTGTCTACACGAGCAGTGTTGCGACGCTCGGCAACAACAAGGGTGGGACACCTGCGGACGAGGATACACCGGTCGGTCTTTTTGATATGGTTGGCCATTATAAGCGTTCCAAGTTTCTCGCGGAGGAGGCGGTCACGGCGCTTATCTGTGACGAGGGCTTGCCAATTGTGATTGTTAATCCGTCGACGCCGGTCGGACCGAGGGACATAAAACCGACCCCCACTGGAAGGATGATCGTCGAGGCCGCATCCGGCCGCATGCCTGCTTACGTTGATACCGGTCTGAATATTGTCCATGTGGATGATGTGGCGGAAGGGCATTGGTTGGCTTTCGAGAAAGGAAAAACCGGCGAACGCTATATCCTTGGCGGCGAAGATTTGCTGCTGAGAGACATCCTCGCCGAGATTGCGCAGATCGTCGGACGTAAGCCGCCGAAGATCAGCTTACCTCGCGCGCCACTCTTCCCGCTTGCCTACGTTACCGAGTTTATTGCGCGTGTGCGCGGGAGCGGTGAACCAATGTTGACCGTCAACAGCCTGCGTATGTCGCGCAAGCGCATGTTCTTTTCCTCTGGGAAAGCCCGATCGGAGTTGGGCTATTCGGCACGCCCCGCTGTACAGGCCCTGCAAGACGCGATTGCATGGTTTCGAGACGACAATTACAATCCTTGAGTCACTTCTCCGCAGATGTCCGAGATGAAAATTCCCTACGACCAGCGCCTTGCACGCGCTTGTATCCGTCCTTTCGCCGGAACCGCGCTGCATCCGAATGTCGTGACCGGAATCAGCCTCGCTCTGGGTACCGCGTCCGGATTGAGTTTTGCTGCGGGTGGACCAGGAATGCAACATATCGCGGCGCTCCTGTTTATGTTGGCCGTGTTTGTCGATCATATGGATGGCGAACTGGCGCGCATGACCGGGAAAGTCAGCCGCGTCGGATATTATCTGGACTACCTTGTAGGGTCGTTGAACTACACAATTCTGTTCTCCGCTATCGGCTTGGGAATTTACCAATGGAACGGATCCGAAATCGCATTATTGATCGGATTGGCGGCAGGTCTTTCGAACCCGATCATCGTGGCGCTTCGCCTCTTAATGGAGCGAAGGTTTGGTTCCGAAGCCGTAGAACATCCGAGCGGCGGTGGCTTCGAACTCGAGGATTTTATCTATTTGATTGGACCCGTTACATGGCTCGGCGGCCTGGAGTATTTCTTCTGGCTTTACGCTACGGGAACACTCGGGTATCTGCTTTGGACCATGTTGACGTTACTGCGCAAAAGTTCGAATGCCTGACAGTGGGGCTAGGATTGCGCGCATGAATTTGATAAGTAAATGCAGGCGTGAAGATGGGGTTAAGTATGACACCGGTAGACAGCTCCATTACTGAGAACGGTAAGTGCACTTCCGGAGGGTTCTGGAAGGCTTTTAAAAGGACGGTGATATGCGGGTTATTCTAGCGCAACCGAGAGGTTTCTGTGCGGGAGTCGTGCGGGCGATCGACATTGTCGAACTAGCGCTCAAGAAGTATGGGCCGCCGGTTTATGTGCGCCATGAGATCGTGCACAACAAACGGGTCGTCGAAAATTTGAAAGCTAAA
>DJKK01000013.1 GCA_002434595.1 Alphaproteobacteria bacterium UBA6544
AAGGAGAGTCAGAAAGCCAAAAAATTCGTTCTATACGGTATTCCGGATGGACGGCGCCTCAAATACGAAAGTGATGTCGAGCAAATCGCATCAATTCTCGACCGCTTGGAAATGGAAGACGCGCGCAAGGTGTCTTCCATTTCGGTTAATTTCGATGGGGCGCTGATCGTTCAGGCTGAGACGTTCGATGGTTTGGTAAGCGTCCTGGAAATTGTGGAGCGAGAAGGCGTTCGCTGGCTTCGTATAGGCTTTGAAGGCCGGACTGATGCGACACGCCAGGAAGCGAAAGAACATGCGGCCCGAACAGCCGATTGGCTCTACATCATGCCGAGATACGAGGTGGTTCCGGTTCAGCGGCGCATGCGTGATCTGCTTGTACCGAATTCAGGCTAGCGGCGGCGTTGACCGTAAATTCGGCAGCGAGCATCTCACTTCTTACTTCGCCGAGGAGCGGCCAAGTGTGTTGGGGCCGTCGCCCGAGATGTTGATGACCCGTGCTTATCCTCGAAGCGATTCTGTTCTATTGATTTTGCCGAATGCAAGATGGCGTCGGCTACGGCATTGCCGCTGGGGCAGAGAGAATATGGAAGAGCGATGATCTTATCCCCAAAAGTCTCTGCCGCTTCTTTTCTTTTGATTTTGGCCCACTCCGCGCTTAGACGCATGCAGTCGTCGGCAGCGAATTCAATAAAGGCCACGGCGATGCGGCCGAGATAGCCGAACGTGAACGCGTTAAGAATGCGAGGATGTCCCAATGCGGCAGTGTATCCCCGATGCTGTAACTCCGTCTCTTCCGCATTGATGCTGCTTCAGGGATCGACCAAGGAAGCCATGCGAGATTGACAGACACCGGACGCTCCGCAGCGGCGGCGGGCGTCATGAGGACGAACAATAGAGTTAGGATCCACAACAGTATGGACAGCTCATATTAATCTGGGCCTATCACACTTTAACCCCTGGGTTGAGAACGCCGCAATCATCGATAAACTGGACCCGGAAATACGGTGCAGAGAAGGGAGGTCATCATGCCGACTGAGGATATCAAGAAAGTTCGCGAGCTTATCGCCGCGCAGCCGCCCCGGAATGAAATGACGATCGAGGAGCGCCGCGCTTTTATGGATTCCTGGGATGAGGCGCATCCGGTGCCTGACGGTGTGAGTGTGGCTGCGGCGCGGGTGGCGGATGTTCCGGTGGAATGGATCACTGCACCGGAAGCTAGGGATGATGGCATGCTGCTTTTCCTGCACGGCGGGGGTTATGTGATCGGTTCGCCGAGCTCGCATCGCCATCTGGTTGCGAACCTGTCGGCGGAAACCGGACTACAAGGCCTCCTGGTCGACTATCGCCTGGCGCCCGAAGCCCCTTTCCCGGCGGCTGTAGAAGATGCTCTCTCTGTCTATGCTTCCCTTCTGACGCACGGATACGAGCCGGAGCAGGTCGCGATCGCTGGTGATTCAGCAGGGGGTGGTCTCGTGGTGGCGACGATGTTGGCAGCTAAGGATGCGAACCTTCCCCAGCCGGCTGCTGGTATCTGTATAAGTCCGTGGACGGACCTGACGGGGACGGCGAAGAGCCTTGTGACAAACGCTGATGTCGATCCGACAGTGTCGAAGGAATCGCTCGCCGCGTTTGCCGAACTCTATATAGGTGATGAAGATGAGAAAAACCCTTACGCGTCGCCGTTGTTCGGCGACCTTTCCGGCTTATCGCCCCTGCTTGTTCAGGTAGGTTCTATTGAAGTCCTGCTCGACGACGCGGTCGAGTTGGTCGAGCGCGCGAAGGCTGCAGGTGTCACGGCCACATTGGAAGTTTGGGACGAAATGATCCACGTGTGGCACCGGTACTATCCTGTTTTACAGGAAGGTAGGGAAGCCAACGCCCGGATTGGCGAGTACCTGCGTGTGATCATGGCGTCGAGTGCGGCGGCAGCGGAATAGATTACGCGGCTCCTACACAGAGCCTGTTTGCGACGGTCTTACCGTCACGCATGTAGCGTTCTTATTGACCCATTGGGCTAATCACGTCGGTAGCTGCCAATTCCTGCGTCGTCGGATTCCACATTCTGTTGGGGGCCTTGTCGAAGATACGTCCTAGAAAGTCCTCGCCGATATCCTTTTCTTGCTTGCGCGCTGGTTCGGCAAAGGGAATTTGGTCAAGAGCGTCGATGCTGTACTGGTGAAATCCAAGACGTCGGGAATTGCCGAGGGATAGTTCGCCACGCCAATGGCGCCAAATAAAAGCAACCGCCTCGATCGGAAATGCCTCCTTCGGTCTGTCTCCGTTAGCCCGGTTCTTTCAGCACCCGATCGACCATCTCGCCGGCGAGTCCAACGTAATTCCCCGGATCGCACATTGCGCTGAGCTCGGTGTCGCTCGCATGTTCGGTAATCTCGGGCATGCGGCGCAGGACCTCCAGCAGGGTCGTGTCACGGGCGATTGCTTCGCGGCATGCATCGTAGACGATGTCGTGCGCCGTCTGACGACCGAGTGCAGGAGCCAGGCCCATCATTACAGCTTCCGAGACGATCAGCCCATGCGTCGCGTCGAGATTCTTGCGCATTCTGTCCTCCTGCACCTCGAGCCCCGGTAGTATATCGACGGCATGCATCAGGGCGGCTGAAGCGGCAATAAAGGCGCGGGGGAGGGCAATGAGTTCGAACTTATAGGGGCCGCTGGCGCGTTCGTGATCCTGTACCATACCGCCCAGCATCATGTGCACGTCGGCACGAACTGTCTCCGCAGCCACCATCATCATTTCTGTGCCGACTGGATTGCGTTTTTGCGGCATTGTGCTGCTCGAACCGCGTCCCGGCAGAAATGGTTCGTACACTTCGCCAACTTCCGTTTGCATCATCAGAGCGATATCACAGCCGATCTTGGCCAGTGTTCCGGTCATTAGGCCAAGGAAGGTTACGGCTTCGGTGAGTGTGTCGCGCATGGTGTGCCAGGTCGCTTCCGGTACACCAAGGCCAAGTTCCTTCATCAAACCTTCTTGAATGGCGAAGCCGTGTTCGGTCAGCGAAGCCAGCGTGCCGGCGGCGCCGCCGAACTGTCCTATCAGAACTCGGGGTCTAATCTCTGCGAGCCGGATGCGGTGCCGTTCCATACCCGAGAGCCAGACGGCGACTTTGAATCCGAAGGTGACGGGAAGGGCGTGCTGCCGATGACTGCGTCCGGCGACGGGCGTGTCGCGGTACTTGCGGGCAAGCTCGCGCAGGGCTTCGCATATCTTTTCGAGATCCCGTTCGACAGTCTCGAACGCCTGGCGGACCTGCAGCACCAAAGCGGTGTCCATGATGTCCTGTGTCGTCGTGCCGTAATGCGCCCATTCGCCCAGGCCATCGGGAACTGCCGCGACAATTTCCTCGACAACAGGCAAGATTGGTGCGCCGACGACTTGCGTCCGCTTTTCATAACGCTCGAGGTCGATGTTCGCTAAATGCGCGTGTTCTATGATTGCCGCCGCGGCCTCCTTGGGAATGATCCCGAGATCCGCTTGCACCTTGGCGAGCGCGCGTTCGACTTTGAGATAGGCGCTGATGGTGCTTCCGTCCGAGAAAATTGCCCGCATTTCATCGCTGCCGAGCAGGTCTTTGAACATGATGGATTCGTGTGCGGTTGATGGCATTGTGATGGCTCCACTGGGGCTGTTTGGCGCCGCCAGTATTCCCGAAACGGTTTCGACGGTCTATCGCGTTTCGAAATCCGCGGCTGGGATGGAGCTAGGCCGAATCATTTTCGGGTAGACGCTGGACCGAAATTGCATCGGACTGTACTTCTCGCCCGTCCGACAATCGGCAATAGCGCAATCCGACCTGCTCCCCAGTCGCTTTCTCCGTTATCTCAACGACGGTCCCACCCGACTGGTCACGCCAATTTTGGCCCCACTCGGCAAGCGCCAGGATGGCCGGGCGCAATTCCAGAGCCTTCGGTGTCAAGCGATAGGCAAACCGTCGTGAGTTTGGTAGGGACCGCCTCGCGAGAAGGCCGGCTTCGACCATTTGCTTCAGGCGCTTTGAGAGGAGGTTGCGGGATATCCCCAGCCCGCGTTGGAGCTCATCGAATCGCTTCGGGCCGCCGAGGACGTCTCGGACGATCAGAATCGTCCACTGGTCGCCGACAACCGATAAGGCATGGGCGACTGGGCAGTCTTGGCGTTGGTAGCTTCGTGTTGTCATGTCTGACAGATAGTATATAGTTTATTTTTTGAACTTAAAGATAAAGTTCAAAAAATGAATGAAAGTTCTAATTTCTTGTCAGAATCTCCGTCATCTCGTTTGGAGTTAATGTTGAAAGCGCCCGTGCCTGGCTTGCTTCTGAAGCTGGCGGGTCCCAACGTCATCGCCATAACGATACTGACATTGGTCACATTCGCTGATGCTTGGTATGTCGGACAGTTGGGGACCGCAGCACTTGCGAGCCTCGCACTGGTTTTCCCGTTCCAGACATTGATGCAGATGATGTCCGGCGGCGCCATCGGCGGCGGCGTTACCTCTTCGGTCGCCCGCGCCCTTGGCAGCGATGACGAGAGCAAAGCCGCGAGCGTACTGTGGCATGCGATCATTATCGCTGGTGCAATGTCGATGGTCTTTGTCGTTACCCTAGGTTTCTTTTCGCGCCCGGTCTTTGCTTTGCTTGGAGGGACTGGAGAAGCGCTTAACGGGGCCGTTGCGTACGCTCGTATCGCGTTCGGGGCGGGTCTCGCGATCTGGATGCTCTACATTCTGTCAGCGGCCTTGCGCGGCATGGGTGATACGGTAACCCCAGCGCGAGCGATTACGGTAGGTAGCGTCGTGCAGGTCGGATTGTCCGGTGCACTGACACTGGGATGGGGTGTTTTCCCCAAAATGGGTGTGGTCGGTCCGGCGATTGCGATAATTGTCTGCCAAGGCGGTGCCGCATTCTATTTGGCGTTTCACTTGGCCTCGGGCAAAGCGCGTGTCCCCCTGCGTTCACACCGCCTCGAATGGAGCATCTTCAAGGATATCCTTCAGGTGGGAGGGATCGGGCTTTTAAACAGTTTTTTCATGGCCACGACGGTTATCGTCGTCACAGGATTCATCGGTCGCTATGGGACGGACGCGCTGGCCGGTTACGGTCTAGGAGCACGCTTGGAATTGATGCTCGTGCCGTTATCGTTCGGTATCGGCGCCGCACTGACGGCGGCGGTAGGAGCGAACTATGGTGCGAAGCAGTATGCGCGCGCGCGCCGCGTTGCGTGGGCCGGTAGTGCGATCACCCTGTTAGTATCCGGCGTGATTGGTTGCGCCGTTTCAGTCGCACCGGGTCTCTGGCTCGACATGTTCACGTCGGAACCGGGCCCCTATGGTTATGGGGCAACCTATCTCACGATCGCCGGACCCTTCTATGCGCTATTCGGCGCTGGGCAGGCGCTGTACTTCGCGAGCCAAGGCACCGGCCGTGTGATGATGCCGGTAATCGCTTCGGGTATCCGGTTCTTAGCGGTCGTCGGTCTCGGTGGATTGGGTGTCGCCCTCGGTTGGGAGGTTTCCGGCATCTTCTGGGTTGTTTCGCTGGGCTTGATACTGATCGGCATTGGCCAGGCGCTGTGCCTTTTCACATCGGCATGGCGTCCGGATTATGAAGTAAATTAGGTGTCCTTTATCACATTCGTGAGAAATGTACCCCGGCCACTTGCCAGGAGTTTTCCATCCGGATCGTAGACTTCGGCCTCTGCCGTTGAATAGACGCGGCCTAGCTTCACGATCCTGGCTTTGGCGATCATGTCGCATTTGATGGCGGCCCGGTGGTAATCGACGCGAATGTCGATGGTTGGCACCGCCATGCCGGCCCATGCCATAATGGCGTAATCGGCCGCCATATCGATAATCGTCGCAAGGATACCGCCATGCGTGTAGTGGCGCTCCGGATGGACCATCATCTCGTCGCGAAACGGTATGTGGAATACGACTTCGTCAGCAGTCAAATTAGTGACCTCGACACCAAGCCATTGATGATAGGGGCCAAGCTTGATGCGCTCGTTCAACTCGGCGAGCGTCGCCTTGTGTTCGGGCATGATATTCTTACGGCTCAATGATGATTTTGCCGAAGACTTCACGGTCTTCGATCATGCGGACGCCTTCGGCACCCTGCTCGAGAGGCAGGGTCGTGTCGATAACCGGTTCCATCGATCCGTCCTGGATGTAGCTCATCAGGTTGGTCAGATCTTCCTTCGTCCAGCTGTTTGATCCGCAGACCTTCAACTCGAAAGTCCAGATGTAGCGTATATCGGTCTTGGGATCGAAGCCGGCAGTCGCACCGCAGGTGAGGAGGCGCCCGCCCCGTTTCATGCACTTGAACGAATTGACCCAAGTGTCCCCGCCCGTGAAATTGACGACGACATCGACACCCCCGTCATATGTTCTGCGGTGGGGCTTTCCGAACATATCGTTGATTTCCTTTCGGAAATCGACTTCGTTGTAGTTGAGGACATGGTCTGAGCCCAATTCCTTAAGGCGATCCAGCTTGTCTTGCGAACCGGCGCAGGA
>DJKK01000095.1 GCA_002434595.1 Alphaproteobacteria bacterium UBA6544
TTGAGAGTTTCCGTCCCGGCGTCGCAGAACGGCTCGGCATCGGGTATGAAGCGATACGGTCTCTCGGCAATGATGTTTTGTACGTATCGGTCAGCGGATTCGGACAAATTGGAGAGTATAGAGATCGACCGGCGACCGATTCGGTTTTGCAGGCTTTCTCGGGTCTGATGTCTATCAACCGCGGCGTGGATGGTATCCCGCATCGGGTAGGGATGCTTGCTGTCGATACGGCGGCCGCATTGCACGTCTTCCAGGCGGTTCAGGCGGCGTTATTCGGCCGGCGCGACAGTGCCGGCGGTCAGTGGATGCAGTTCGATTTGATGCGGACGACAGCGTCATTTTTGGCTCAAAAGATTGCCGAATACCAAATGGAAGACGGGCAGCCGGCGGGAATGAACCCGCCTGCGGGCGCCTATCGGACGAGCGATGGCTGGCTTGTTTTCACTTTGGTCAAGAATGAGCACTTTGCGCGCCTCATGACGGCGATTGGTCGGCCAGAACTGGCTAACGATCCGCGTTATGCGGGATTTGACGAACGACGAACGCATGCAGAAGAGCTGGTTTCAATGATGACCGACCTTATGTCGCAACGGTCGACCGTCGAATGGAGCGCAATTCTCCGCGAACACGAAGTTCTCAACAATAGGATCAATTCGGTCGGCGACTGGCTGGCTGACGCGCATGTTCGCGGGATTGGCGCCATTGGCCGGATCGAGCAGCCGGATTCCGGTCCGGTCGAAATCCCGATTGTACCAGGAACCACATTCGATCCGAGCTTGGTGGCGCCCGCTATTGGTGAGCATGGGGCTCCGATCTTGTCCGAATTGGGCATGGCGCCCGATGAAATAGACTCCCTCGCAGCTTCTGGCGCCGTTATCCTGCCCGGTTGAAGAAAGAACAGTAAGTATAAATGAGCGATAAGCCATTCGACCCCGCGGCACATAAGCCGTTTGAATCTAAGTACTTCGAAGACCTCAAGGTTGGAGATACATTCCATATTCCCTCCCGCACAATGACGGATGCGCTGTTTTCCGCTTTCCAACTTGCATCCGGTGACAACCATCCGATTCATTACGACATAGAATTCTGCAAACGGCACGGGCATCGCGGCCTGGTGGCGCATGGATTTCAGACCTTGATCCAGACCGCGCCGGGCGCGGGCTGGTTCCCTTTTGTCGTCGAAGATTCGCTGATCGGATTTATCGAGCAGTCGTCAAAGTTTCTGAAGCCGGTATACAGTGGAGATACGCTTTATTCGATGCTCGAAATCGTCGATTTGCAGGCCAACCGGTCGACCGGCGTCGTTAACATCCGATCGACGATTCACAATCAGTACAGTGAACTGGTTCTAGAAGGCGAGCAGAAATTTCTGTTGAAGAAGCGCGATTCCGACGCCCAACCGGATTGACGGAATTTGGCGCGGCGAGACTGGACAAGCGCCGGTCGGCCCTCCATATGAACGACTCGATTTCTCGAAGGAGCGGGACCCTGGATACTGGCGCATACGAATCGGTTACACGCGGCATTAAGGTCGTTGTGAAACCATTCTACCTCGACGATCAATCGGAACCGGACGAAAATCATTTCGTCTGGGCGTATCACGTGGAGATCGTCAATGATGGGCATGAACGGGTACAGTTACGAACCCGTTATTGGCGCATCACTGATGCGCTCGGCCGCGTCCAGGAAGTTCGGGGCCCGGGTGTCGTCGGCGAGCAGCCGGTGCTCGATCCGGGAGAGGCATTCGAGTATACAAGCGGTACGCCGCTGCCGACGCCATCCGGAATCATGGCCGGCACCTATCAGATGGAAGGGACCAACGGCGAGCAGTTCGACGTCGAAATCCCGGCTTTTTCACTGGACAGCCCCCATCAGGCGGTAAATTTGAACTAGATACCGGTTGAAAGGACTTACATTGAATCTGAAGAACGAAGACTTGAGCGGAATTTCTGCGGACGAGGGCGCCGCGGACTATAATGTCTCTCGCGACGAGGTTGAGGCGGCTGTCCGCAAGCTCATCCAGTGGGCGGGCGACAATCCTGACCGCGAAGGCCTGCTCGATACGCCAAAACGTGTCGTCAAAGCGTTCGAGGAATTCTTTTCCGGTTACGCAATCGATCCGACGGAATACTTGGAACGAACTTTTGAGGAAACCAACGGCTACGATGAGATGATCGTGCTCCGTGATATCTCCTTCATTTCTCATTGCGAGCACCACATCTTGCCGGTCGTTGGCAAGGCGCATGTCGCCTACCTGCCGGAAAGTCGTGTTGTTGGTATCAGCAAGCTCGCGCGAGTTGTCGAAGCTTTTGCCAAACGCCTTCAGATACAAGAGCGGATGACCGCTCAAATTGCCAATGCTATTCAGGATGCCCTGCAGCCTCGCGGTATTGCCGTGGTGATCGAGGCCGAACATCAATGCATGACGTCTCGTGGCGTTATGAAACCGGGAGTCTCCATGGTGACGAGCCGGATGCTGGGCGCATTTCGGGACGATGCTAAGACGCGTCTGGAATTTGAATCAATCATCGGCAAGCGCCCCGCAAATCGCGACTAGCAGCAGGCCGCTGGACAAACCCCGACCTTGAACGGATCATGGTGTCTGCGCGATACAGCCTGGACATGTGAGACGTGCTCGATTTCCGGCCCATTCTCTTCATTACCGGCGTGCTGATGCTTCCCTTGGCGGTGGCTATGTGCGTCCCGGCCATCGCTGACGCAGCGGCGCTTAATCCCGATTGGCAGGTCTTTGTCATTGCGGCCGGGTTCACGCTGTTTGTGGGCGGTATTCTGGCGCTTACCTGCCGGGGGAACATCCGATCGATCACACCCCGACAGGGGTTCGTTCTTACCACAACGCTGTGGATTATCATTCCCGCCTTTGCGGCATTGCCTTTCGCTTTTGCGGAACTTGAACTCAGTTATACCGATGCGTTCTTCGAATCGATGTCCGGCCTGACAACGACCGGTTCGACGATCATTAGCTCCCTCGACGCCGCACCGCCCGGAATACTGATCTGGCGGGCGCTTCTGCAATGGCTCGGCGGGATTGGCGTGATCGCAATGGCAATCGCTATTCTACCCTTGTTGCGCATCGGCGGGATGCAGCTCTTCCGTATGGAATCTTCGGACCGCTCGGAGAAGGTGTTGCCGAGGACGACTCAACTGGTCGCCTACATCGCGTTTATTTATCTCGGCGCCAGCGTTGTTTGCGCCGTGGCCTATTGGGTTGCGGGCATGTCTGGCTTCGATGCAATCGCCCACGCCATGACAACCATCGCAACCGGCGGATTCTCGACTTACAATGCCTCACTCGCGCATTTCAAAAGCGCCACGATCGAATATATCTGCGTGATCTTCATGCTGATCGGAAGCCTGCCATTCGTCCTGTATCTAAGGGCCATTCGCGGCAATCCGAAACCGCTGTTTCGCGACGACCAGGTGCGTCTGTTCCTGCTCATTGTCGTCATTGCGGTGCTCGCCTTGGCGTATTATCGCTACGCTGCCGGGACCGATATCTTCACCGCATTGCGCGAGGCGGTGTTTAACGTGGTCTCGATCATCACCGGAACAGGCTATGCGACAGCGGATTATGGCACTTGGGGACCATTTGCCCTAATCGCGTTCTTTTTTCTGATGTTTGTCGGCGGATGCGCGGGCTCGACTACATGCGGCATCAAGGTCTTTCGGTTTCAAGTACTCTACGCCACGGCTGTGACGCAAATCCGCCGGCTGCTTGAGCCGCACGGTGTTTATCTTGCGTACTATAATCGGCGTCCCATACCGGAAGAGGTTTCGGCTTCCGTTATGGCGTTCTTTTTCCTTTATGCCTTGAGTTACGGTGTCATCGCGACTGGTCTCGGATTGCTCGGCGTTGATTTTCTGACGGCAGTTTCCGGTGCGGCAACAGCGATCTCCAATGTGGGCCCCGGTCTGGGCGAGACGATTGGCCCGGCGGGCACATTCGCGAATTTGCCGGATAGTGCAAAATGGTTGCTGTCAGCCGGTATGTTATTGGGCCGGTTGGAGCTCTTCACCGTAATTGTGTTGCTGATACCTTCATTCTGGCGTGACTGAATTTACTTCAGGAAGGCGTCTAAATGCTGGCGTATCTGAGCTTCGAAGGTGCGATCGAAGTCCTTCATGACGCGTTCCGTCAATTCGTACCAGATAACTTGGCGCTGTCGCAGCGTTGCATTTTCGGGAACCGTCCGGCTCCGAGAGCTCGTCGTCATCGCCTTCGCGGATCGAAACCCACGACCACCGACGGCAGAAATCTCGACTTCGACGCGCGCGTCGTAACGCTCGGATTGTTCTTTCGTAAAGGTGCCTCTGATGCCGCCGAGCGGTTTCAAACGCTTTTCGACAACGCTCGCGTCCCGAACCGTCACCACTGCCTGTCCTGACGTGCCAACGGTTCGAATCCGATCTACCACCCAGCGCTCGATGGCCTTGTGTGGTGGGACCGGCATTTCATGCTCGACGTGAGGCGCCTTCAAAGGTGGTTCGAAGAGCAGAACGATATCGATCTCCGCGACATCAAGGGAGATGAGCGGCAAATGACGGAACGTTTGCTTTGGGAACGAACGCGGTTCGACAGCCGTCTCGCAACCGGAGGCTGCGAGCAGCATAACGATCATGATTGTGCGGATCGACAAACCTATCATCGAGAGAATATGCGTCGCGTAGACAGTCGCTTCAAGTCGCGCGTGCCGCGTCGATTTCGGCGCTGTCGAACCACTCTTCGGTGTTGCAAAAATCGCAGGTGACCGAAATCCGTCCCTCGATCTTGTATTCCTCGATCTCTTCTGGGGAGAACATGGTGAGGATGCCTTGCGCCCGCTCGCGGGAGCAGCGACACGAAAACCGTATTGGATACGTATCGAAAACGCGGACCCCGTCTTCATGGAACAGACGGAACAAGAGCTCATGGGCGGTCAGCGCGCGCGCCGTCAGTTCGTCTTTTCCGCAGCTGCTCATCAAGATCGTCGCGCGGCGCCACGCCTCGTCCATTTTTTCTTTTCGGATGCTCAGTTCGTCTTCAGGGAGACGTTGCAGCATCAAAGCGCCACCAAGCCAACCGCCGTTGCCGTCGGGCGCCGCAGCAAGCGTGATCGCTGCGGAGAATTGATCCGATTGCTGGAAGAAGTGATGAACGCACTCGATCAAGGTCGCACCCTGCAATTCGACGATGCCTTGATAGAGTTTCGTGTGCTCACCCTGGTCGACGGTGAAGGCTAGGTAGCCCGCACCCAAAAGGCGTGGAATTGGCGAACCTTCGTTCTTACCAGCGTTCGGCACGCCGCCGGAGACACTTGCATAGGCCCTGATGCCGCCGTCGCTTGTGGCGTCAGCGGTCATAAGGCCGACCGGACCGTTGCCTTTGGCTTGCAGGGAAAATACGCCATCGAACTTCAAAGCAGCCGACAAGGTCGCGGTTAAAACCGCGAACTCCGCCATTAATGACTGGACGGCGGATGGCAAGTCGTGCCGTCCTATGATGTCGCTCAGGGTCGGGCCCATTCGGACCAGGCGGCCTCGCAATCCGCTCGCTTCGATCAAGAATGGCTGGATCAGGTCATCCGGCGACGTATTCACGTCAGGCACCAGGTCAGAATACCCTTTTGAGCATGCAGCCGGTTTTCGGCCTCGTCCCAGACCACAGATTGGGGCCCATCCATGACGCCCGTAGTCACTTCTTCGCCGCGATGGGCGGGCAAGCAGTGC
>DJKK01000134.1 GCA_002434595.1 Alphaproteobacteria bacterium UBA6544
GCTCCCATACCAGCAACATCACCAACGTTATCGCCAACGTTATCAGCGATCGTGGCCGGGTTGCGGGGATCGTCTTCCGGAACCCCCGCCTCGACCTTGCCAACGAGGTCCGCGCCGACGTCCGCGCCTTTCGTGAAAATACCACCACCCAGACGTGCGAAAATAGAGATCAGCGAAGCACCAAAGGCCAAGCCAATCAATCCATCGATCAACTGCTTCTGTCCGGCATCCTGCGCGACCAGAATGCTGTAGTAGATTGAAATCGCGAGCAAAGCGAAGCCGGCAACCAACATTCCCGTAACGGCACCGGACCGGAAGGAAATCGACAAGCCTTGGGCCAAGCCCTCGCGCGCTGCTTCCGTGGTCCGAACGTTGGCCCGCACCGAGATCAGCATACCGACATAACCGGCAGCCCCCGATAAGACGGCACCAATTACAAAGCCGATTGCGGCCTCCGAACCGAGAAAGACCGCCAAGACGATCGCCACCACAACACCGACCATGCCGATCGCGCGATACTGACGATTGAGATAAGCTTTGGCGCCTTCCTGAATGGCACCCGCAATTTCCTGCATGCGCTCGGTACCAGCACTCGCAGCCAGAATCGACCGGCTCGCGAAAATTCCATAAAGCACCGCAATAACGCCACAGGCGATGACGATTTCTAGCATCGTTCACCCACCCCGTAATGTTTCTGAGACAATCCTATTTTCTTCTTTTCGGCCCGAAACCGCCATCTTTCAGACAGTTTTAGCGGAGCCAACCTTGAGAACCGAGTAGAACATGCCAGAACGACGCCCCGAAGGCAATATGGTGACATAACGATTCCAAGAAGTCGCGCCTAGAAATTTCGGGCTAATTGAATTTGCCCTTACGCTCATAAGCGCCCTGTATGATAATCTGGCGTACTTTTCCTCTACCGATCGCCCGCTCAGCAGCCCACATGAGGCGCGTCTTCACCTGCGCCACGTTAATTCCGGTCTGTCCAGGCTGTTGCATCGAAAAATAGGAATGCAAATCACGGAAAATCTCGTCTTTCAAACGTGGAAACGCTAAGTCACCGAGTTCTTTAGCATCCTTGCCGTTCATCTCAAGACTGACGCTGATCGTGATGTAGCGAACGACTCGCCCTTCCTTGATGACGGAAATCGCCAAATTTTCAATGTCAACAAATTCCGCCTCGTCGATCGCTCTTCCTTCTTCCTGGGCCTCCACTGACGGAGCATCCGTTTGGAGAAAAAAATACCAAACAGCCCCGCCGCAGCCCGCGATCACGACCACAGCAATGATGATGATGACAATACGGTTCATCTTAAATCTTACCGTCCCCCAAGACTTCGCCACTTTGTAACAGGTAGGCGATAGGAAAGTAAGGGGTGCGGCAGCCGATACTAGGCATGCCGAAATCCGATCCGCGGAAACAATAACGTTTCTCCATGCGCATCGACGGCCCGTACCGACGAATCCGCGGTAATGGTGCCAATCCGCGTCACGGAAACTCCGGACCAGTTCTCGAGCAAAGTCGCAATCTTCTCCTCAGGCGCCGTGAAAACCAATTCGTAGTCGTCACCGCCCGTCGCCGCCATGGCGAGCAGTTCGCTTCGATCCATGACGATCTGCCTTGCCTCGTCAGAAAGCGGCAGGCGTTCAAATTCAATCCGCGCGCCGACGGCCGACGCGTCCGCTATGTGACCTAAATCCGCAATCAATCCATCGGAAACATCAGCGGCCGCGGTCGCGATACCGGCCAGCGATGGACCCAGAGCGGTACGCGGCCGCGGCAAACGGTAACGATCTGCAAGCGCGGCCACGGTGTCTTGTTTTGCCTCGCTCAAGTCACCTTTCGCCGCGCGAAGCCCTAGCACACCATCTCCAAGGGTGCCCGAAACGAAGACTCCGTCGCCGGGCCCCGCGCCGGATCGGCGCAAAGCCCGACCCTCTTCGACCTCGCCAAACATTGTTGCCGTCAACACTATGGGCCCTGAGGTCGAGACGCTATCACCGCCGATCAAATGGATATTGTACTCTTCCTGATCCTGTCTCAGTCCGGCCACGAACCGTTCCAACCATGTATCGGACAGTTCCCGTCGAAGCGCAATATTGAGCAAATAAGCACGCGGCACGGCCCCCATCGCTGCGACGTCCGACAAACTGACTCGCAGCAGTTTGCGCGCAATCAGATCGGCGGTCTCGTCGCCGATGAAATGCACGCTCTCGACGATTGTGTCAGTGGTAACGACAAGGGTCCTTCCCGTGCCGGGCGCGATCGTCGCAGCATCGTCGGTCAATCCATAGGCGCCCCCGAATTTTGCGGCGAGCGGCGCGAAGTAATCAGCTATGCGTTCGAACTCACCCTTGCTCATCGCCGGCCGTCTCCCGGGCCAGTCGGTCGAGAACGCCGTTGACGAATGTCGGCTGCGTTCCGCCGAAAAACGCTTCGGAAATTGCGACATACTCGTTGATGCTCAAGGGTGGGTCGATATCGGGCCGATCCAGTATTTCATAAGCACCGGCCCGCAGGATTAATCGCAAGATAACCTCGACACGATCAATGCCGCGTCGCTCCAGCGCCTGTTCCAACTCGCCGTCGTAGCGGTCCAGACCCGATGCGACCGCGCGGACGATTTCCTCAAAGAAAGGTTCGTCGACTGTTTCGGGCGTAATCGGTTCGCCAACATCTCCGACACTATCGAGGCGCCTCGCGTGAAAATCGTCGATGGCTTCCTCCACGGTCTTGTCGGCCAGCTCCATTTGATAAAGGGCTTGAACCGCGGCGAGACGAGAGCCTCTGCGGCGGACACCTCTGGAGCCGGAGCGCGCCATGATTATCTCGAATAGAGGCCGAAGCCACTCTTCATACGCAGCATACCGAGGCATGCATTCGCCGCGGCGGCTCCTTTGTTACCGCCATCCCGAGATGCCCGCGCCCATGCTTGCTCGCGATTTTCGCAGGTGAGAATACCGTACCCGATGGCGAGCGAATACCGGTTTGTAAGATCCATCAGACCCCGCGCGCTCTCTCCGCAGACATAATCATAATGCGTCGTCTCACCCCGTATAACGCATCCGAGTGTCACGTACCCATCGAAGCGCTGTCGAGTTTCGTCTATTTCCATCGCCTTCAAGGCAAATTTCACGGCGGCCGGAATTTCAAATGCGCCAGGTACGGGGAACCGCTCAAACTCTGCGTTCGCCAATTCGAGGGCGGCAATGGCTCCCGCAACCATCTCGTCGGCGATATCTTCATAGAATCGCGCCTCAACGATCATGATGCGGGGTGGTGGCATAATCTCGCTCATCTAAGCGCCCTCTGTTCAACGACCTTTAGCCCATATCCCTCAATTCCAACGATGGTTTTCACCGTATCGGAAAGCAGGATCATTTCGGAGACACCCAGGTCGAGCAGTATCTGCGCACCTACGCCATAATCGCGCAACTCCCGGCGTTGGGCACTTTGATCCGGCGACCGGCCGAGCGAATGCGCCTTCACCAGATCAGCCAGATAGGTCCGCCGCGGCTCCCGGATCAGGACAATTACGCCCCGTCCCTCCGCTCCGATCAACTCCATCGAACGCTGTAGGTCGCCATCTTTGCCTCGGTCGAGAGACCCTAGCGCATCGTCGAGAATATTGAGAGCGTGCATCCGCACCATGACTGGCCCGCCATGGCCGACATCTCCCATCACGAGCGCCACATGTTCAGCATACTCGACCCGATTGGCGTAGACATACATCTTGAAGTCGCCACCGAAACGGCTCCGTAGTGTCGTGTCGGCAATTTTCTCAATCGTCCGGTCATGCCGACGACGATAGGCAATCAGATCTGCAATCGCGCCGATCTTGAGGCTGTGAAACTGCGCGAACTTAGTCAGATCAGGCAGCCGCGCCATCGTGCCATCCTCGTTCATGATCTCACAGATCACGCCCGATGGATTCAATCCGGCCAGTCTCGCAATATCGACCGATGCTTCAGTATGGCCGGCCCTTACCAGAACGCCGCCGTCCCGCGCCATCAACGGAAAAATATGGCCTGGTGACACGATGTCGTCAGGTTTGCTCGCCGGATCAATCGCAGCCGAGATTGTTCGGGCCCGATCCGGTGCGGAAATTCCGGTCGTTACGCCTTCACGCGCTTCAATCGACACAGTAAACGCCGTCGCATGACGCGACTCATTGGCCTGCGACATCAATTTCAAGCCGAGATGATCGCAGCGTTTTTGGGTCAGCGCGAGACAAATCAGTCCACGGCCGTGCATTGCCATAAAGTTAATGACGTCCGGTGTCGCCATCTGCGCCGGTATGACAAGATCGCCTTCGTTTTCGCGCTCCTCATCGTCAACGAGAATGAACATGCGGCCGTTGCGCGCATCATCGATAATATCCTCGATTGACGAGAGGAACTCCAGGTCCTCTCGCGCACGTCGCACATCCTGCTTACTGATGGAGGCGAAGTTTCCGCGTTCCTCAGCCATTCGTCTGCTCCTTCCGGGCTTCCAGTCGGCGCGCAACATAACGGGCCAGCATATCGACCTCAAGGTTGAGTGAATCGCCAGCTTTCAAGCTACCGAAAGTCGTGACTTCCGCAGTGTGGGGAATCACGTTCACGCCAAATTGGTTTCCCGCAACTTCGTTTACCGTCAACGAAACCCCGTCGAGCGCCACACTGCCCTTCGAAGCGATATAAGGTGCGAGGTCCGCCGGTGTTTCGATCGTAAACCGGATACTGTCACCGTCGGGACGCCGCTCAACCACATTGGCTACACCGTCAACGTGACCGAACACCAGATGGCCGCCAAGTTCATCACCGATGCACAGAGATTTCTCGAGATTGAGACGACGTCCGTCTCTCCATTCACCGAGCGTCGTCTTGGACCATGTTTCCTCGGACGCGTCGACCGCAAACCAGTTGTCACCCAGTTCGACGGCAGTCAGGCAGACGCCAGAACATGCGATCGACGCACCAAGCGGAATCTCCGCCGTCGGATATGCCGTTTCTATTTCGATTCGGCAATCGCCGGTACCAACAATCGACCGAATTCGACCGACATCCGTAACCAATCCCGTAAACATGCACGCTCCGCTTGAAGTTTGTCAGAAACCCTAGTCTGCGACCCTATATGTTTCCAGCCTATCGTCGCCAACCATCTCAACCGATAGGAGTTCGAAGCGACACATTTCTGACAACGAGTCGACGCCGTAGGCTGCAATTGCGGGTATACCGTCTCCCCCGATCAACGATGCCGCTCGGAACCAAGCGACGCGGTCGACAAGACCCGCACGTAAGAGAACCGCAGCAAGGGCACTGCCACCTTCCACTAGAACCCGTGTCAGTCCGCGTTCCGCGAGGGCTTGGAAGACCTTTTGTGGGTCCGGGTATTGGTCGCCATCCACTGACACGCGGATCACCGTCACGCCGAGTTCCTGATAGGCTTGGCATCGATCTTTCGGCACCTCTTCGGAAACGACAACCCAGGTTGGTATTTCGCAGGCTGTCCGTACCAGTTTGCTGACAAGCGGAAGCTGTAAGCGCGAGTCGATGACGACACGGACTGGACTATGGGACTCCAGACCGGGCAAACGGCAGGTGAGCTCCGGATCGTCGACGAGTGCGGTACCGATCCCGACGACGATCGCGTCGTGTGTCATCCGCATGAGATGCGCTCGACGACGCGCCTCCGGACCAGTAATCCAACGGCTTTCTCCGTTGTGAGCGGCGATCTTTCCGTCCAGTGTCGTCGCGGATTTCAAGGTAACGAGTGGCCGTCCCTCTTGACGATGGAGCAGAAACCCAAGATTGAGAATTGAAGCCTCCTCTGACATGACGCCGAGGGAAACGCCGATGCCGGCGTCCTTTAGCCTCGCGATGCCGCGGCCCGAAACCCGTTCGTCCGGGTCTTCGATGGCGACGACAACGCGGGCAATGCCAGCATCAATCAATGCGTCACAACAGGGTGGTGTTTGCCCCGTGTGGCTGCAGGGTTCGAGCGTCACGTAGGCGGTCGCGCCGTGCGCAGCTTGCCCCGCCCGCGCGAGGGCTTCCGTTTCGGCGTGCGGTCTTCCCCCCGGCTGAGTCCATCCCCTGCCGATCGTCCTGCCTTCCGGAGTAACGATCACGCAGCCAACCGATGGATTCGGAGCGACCGTCCCGAGCCCTCGCCGCGCAAGCGCGAGGGCGGATTTCATGAAACGCCGGTCGTCGACGTCAGTCAGCTTCTTCGGCGAGTTCATCGGTGATGAACTCCTCGAAATCCTTGGCCTCACGGAAATTCCGGTAGACCGATGCGAACCGTACGTAGGCGACCTGGTCCAGCGCTGCCAGCGCCTCCATCACAAGCTCACCAATCGTGTCGACCTTAATCTCGCTCTCGCCCGAACTTTCCAGGCGGCGCACAATTCCGTTCACCACTCGCTCCATGCGATGCGGGTCGACCGGCCGTTTGCGGCAGGCAATGCTCATCGAGCGGGCTAGTTTGTCACGGTCGAACGGCTCCCGCTGGTTGTTCCGTTTGAGTACCGTCAACTCGCGGAGCTGAACGCGCTCAAATGTCGTGAACCGCGCGCCACAACCGGGACAAAATCGACGGCGACGGATCGCCGTGTTGTCCTCCGTAGGACGTGAATCTTTAACCTGCGTATCTTCGTGACCACAAAATGGACAACGCATCTGTTACGCCTCCTAACCTTCTGATCCGCTTACAGGGTTGGATAGATAGGGAACCGTTTGCACAATTCACCGACACCAGAGCGGACATTGGCTTCCGTCGCGTCCTGATCATCCGGCCGCTCTGCAAGCCCTTGCAAAACTTCTATAATCAATTCGCCGACACGTCTGAATTCTGCCTGCCCGAACCCACGGCTCGTCGCCGCCGGTGTGCCGAGCCGGACACCGGACGTGATCGTCGGCTTCTCTGGGTCGAATGGCACTGCATTCTTGTTGCATGTCAATCCGGCCCGCTCCATCGCTGCTTCTGCGTCCTTACCCGTGAGCCCCATCGGTCGCAAATCGACAAGAACGACATGGGTATCCGTCCCACCCGTCACGATATCGAGCCCGCCCTCAATCAGTGTGGCAGCCAAAACTTCGGCATTGTCCACCACTGCGCGTGCGTAGGATTTGAACTCTGGCTGCAGCGCTTCGCCGAAGGCAACTGCCTTGGCCGCGATGACGTGCATCAATGGACCACCCTGGATGCCCGGGAAGATCGCGGAATTGACTTTCTTCGCGATCTCTTCGCTGTTGGTGACAATGCAACCTCCCCGTGGACCGCGCATGGTCTTATGGGTGGTGAACGTCACCACGTCAGCAATCGGAACAGGGCTCGGATAGGCGCCCCCCGCCACCAGGCCCGCAAAATGGGCCATATCGACCATGAAATAGGCACCAATGGATTCCGCGATATCAAGAAAACGCTCAAAATCGATTTGTCGCGCATAGGCGGACCCGCCCGCAACGATAATCTTCGGCATGGTCTCACGCGCCAGGCGCTCGGCCGCATCATAGTCAATACGCCCGTCCTGCTTGCGGACGCCGTATTGCACGGCATTGAACCATTGCCCGGACTGGTTCGGCCGCGCCCCGTGCGTCAGGTGCCCACCACTATCCAGCGACATCCCCATCAAGGTATCGCCGGGTTTTAACAGGGCTTGATAGACCCCGAAATTGGCCTGCGCCCCGGAATGCGGTTGTACGTTCGCGAATTCGCAACCCAGTAAATTTTTAACACGGTCGATTGCCAATTGTTCTGCGACATCGACGAATTCGCACCCGCCGTAGTACCGCCGCCCCGGATACCCCTCGGCGTATTTGTTCGTCATCACGCATCCGGCCGCCTCGAGCACGGCAAGGCTAACGATATTTTCGGAAGCAATTAACTCGATCTGGTCACGCTGGCGCGAAAGCTCACCTTCAATCGCCGCCTGCACTTCCGCGTCGCGCTCCCAAAGCTGTGCGCCGAAAAAGGTGTCAAACGCACCCAGTTCGTTAAATTTTTCGAATTCGGACATCGCCATCCCTCAGATCAAACGTTGGAATACACGCGATCATGACATTTTGTCGACACGACGCTGGTGACGACCACCCTCGAACGCGGTCTCAAGGAATGCCTTCAGGCAATCGCGCACGGTCTCTATACCCATTGATCGAGCGCCGACAACCAAAACATTTGCATTGTTATGTTCACGTGCGAGACGAGCCTCAGTCGCGCTATGGCACAGTGCCGCACGAATGAACGGTTTTCGGTTGGCCGCAATCGACATACCGATCCCCGTACCGCAGACAAGAATTCCCCGCTCAGCGCGCCCGGCACCGATTTCCTCGGTCAAGGCGTCAGCGAAATCAGGGTAATCGACGGAATCTGGACCATTTGTACCTAGATCGGTAACGCGCAGGCCCGCCGCTGCAATGTCGTCCTTGAGGGCCTCCTTTGTCTCGACGCCCGCATGGTCGGACGCAATGGCGATTACTTCAGCCGCCATATTCAGACACCTCTTTGATAAGAGTTACAGCGCAGGGTAAGAATTCCACCTCTCTCACCCTATCAAATACCATATGTCGATATCGCTGGCCAGACTACCACTAAATCTCGGCGAGTCGCGAAATTTCCGCCTATCTTCAGCTATCCCGCTCCTCAACCAACGCTACCACAGCATATTGGGGGCGAAAACTCAAATATTCGCACATATAGTATGATGAACTCGTCATGAATACAATGCGATTACTATAGCACCTTGGGTCTAACGGGAATCGATTACTAAACAATTCGCCAAATAAAGTTGACTCTTAATCTAAATTATGCAAATGAATATCTATAAAATTAATACTAAAACTTGGGTAGCATAAACAATGAGCCAGGAATCCATGCAGCAGAAAGCTGAACGGGGAGAAATTCTCCGGATGACGGCAGAAGTCGTTGCGGCCTATGTCGGGAACAACTCGCTACCAGCGACACAGCTCCCCGACGTGATCAACACGGTCTACGGCACCTTGAACCGGGTCAATGGCAAGAATGGAGCGGCGGTAAACGGCCATGCTCAGAAAGCGGCTGTTTCGGTCCGACGATCGGTGACACCGGATTACATCATATGCCTCGAAGACGGCAAGAAGTTGAAGATGTTGAAACGTCACCTGCGGACCGTTTACGGATTAACGCCGGACGAATACCGCGCGAAATGGGGATTGCCAACGAATTACCCCATGGTTGCGCCGAACTACTCCAAACAACGCTCCGCCTTTGCAAAGAAGATCGGCCTGGGACGATCCGACGCTGCTTAGGCAATAACTGACCGATAAATTCAGCGAAGAAGCCGGCGCTTGCGCTGGCGTCTTGCTTTTACACTCAATCTGTACCAGGACCGGATTCAGAACTTCGCTTTTCTAGGACCCGCCGGAGTTTTTGCATCGCGACGCGTTCGAGGTAGTGACTACTCCGGGTCGGGTCGCCGACAATTGACACTTCTATGCCGGTGCGTTCGTCGACGGCAATGACTTTGACGTAAGCACCAACCCGGATGAACTCGAACAATACCGCGCGTCCTCTGCCCCGGCTCACTTCTCAACCCCATTTATTGGCTCACAAAACAGTGCGGTCCGTACTGCCAATTCATCAATGGAATATCGATCCTTCCAATGAGTATGGATATCGACGTCTGCAACTTTTTCATGCGGCTGATCGACGATCGTCATCTCGGCTTCTATGCCTGCCGCGGCGAAGGCCGCGCGCACGTCCGAAGGTCTCCACAGGTTGATATGATTGCCATAGCGAATCCGGTAGTCAGACGGCGGCATCTCGTAGATCGTTGAAAACGGAGATAGCTGATCCCGGTGATTGCCGAAATTCACCAGATGCATGAATCGCGCACCGGGCGCGGAGAGCGCGGCCAGGGCCATGAGCGCAACGTCGAGGCTGACAATATGCTCCAGGCAGGAATTGGAGATAACAACATCGGCGGTAAATTCCGGCTGCGCTGCATCCAGTCCACGCGCCTCGACCGTCAATTTATCGGACAGTCGGGTGCGAAACTCCTCATACGGCATGAGAGCACCGAAGGCCTCCGTTAGAGCCGCATGATGGGGCCGCAGGTAGGCGGCTTCGACCGCCGGATCAGAAAATGCGCCATCGACCCAATCCGGGTCCACACTGTAGACGCATTCGGCACCCCGAAAGATCGCCATGGGCCCCCAACCTGCAAGTGGGCCGGGGCCGATCTCGATCACATTGCGCCCACGGAAATCGATTGGCGACCGGCCGTTATGCTCCAACAGCAGCGTCTCCTGCATACGATAGAATTCCAGCAAACGGTCCGGACGAAGATCTCTCGGGGAATGCACTATTTCAGCAACGCGTACGGACCGGCGGTTCGACCACGGCAGTCGTTTTGCGATCTTGGCAAGAACAAGGCGCGGAGGAAGTGTCCGCGCGAGCATCAAACGATGTCCCAGATTACCGATCGCTTCGAGCTTCATTTCCGCATCCATTCGACGTGGCACCTAGGCCCGACTTCAAAATAGCGCGACATCAGTGGGCACCGTAGGATCCGTCCAGTTAGATTAACCACGCATGCAAGATAAACAGCTATAGGTGCGAAAGAAACGATGAGAAACGATAAATTAATACGCCGACTAATGGTCAGCGCAGGTGCCGCTGGTGCCGCCATGTTGATGTGGCGCGTTGTCGTCGCGGCCTAATAAGCGACAACCCCAAGACAGCCCGCTGGTCCGTTCTATCACCCCTTCGAAC
>DJKK01000257.1:0-1665 GCA_002434595.1 Alphaproteobacteria bacterium UBA6544
CATTATAAGAGCGTGATTCCCGCCAAGGCGGGAATCCAGTTCGGATTACTTAAGCTTTGGATTTCCGCCTTCGCGGGAATGACACTTTTGTAAAAATTCAGTTCAACTTTCCGCCCGCCATTAGCTTCTCGACTTCGGCCCCCAAGCCCGTGCCCTTGAAGAAATCCGGGTTCATCCCGGCGTGCAGACGCACTGGGTTCGCGAACATGACAGCCTCGAAGTCTTCGTTTGCGAGGTGCCCCTGTTCGACCAGTTCATAGGCTTCGGAGACGCATTCACACATGTCCGGTAAATTCCAATGCGAAATGCCGGAACTGGACATTACGTTAAGATGCCTGTCCTTCTTTCCCTGAAACGCAGCCGCACTCATAGCGCAATGCTCCTAAAGTTCAAAATAGCTCAAGGGCTTTCAAATGATGTTGGACCGCGTGCGGACGGGGCAAGAGCGCGGGGGCTGGCCAAGGCGCACCCGGAGTCGATGTTATTTGCATTGCGAAAGCGTATACGCGGAGGAGACGATCGATGGTTGGCGAAGTCTGGCAAATTGGCGACGTTAAGATCACCCGGATTGTCGAAATCGAGGCGACCGGCGGGATGAGCCGTATAATTCCCGATGCGAAGCGCGAGTTGGTGCGCGATATCGACTGGCTCTTCCCGCATTTCTGTGATGACGAAGGTCGCATGCGGGGTGCCATTCATGCGCTGATCGTCGATACGCCAGACCGAAACATCATCGTCGATACATGCATCGGCAACGACAAGGAACGCGCTGTCCCAGCCTGGAACAATCTACAGACCTCATTCCTTTCCGACATCGCCGATGCGGGTTATCCGCGCGAGAGCATCGACAATGTCATGTGTACACATCTGCACGTCGATCACGTCGGCTGGAACACGATGCTCGTCGACGAAAAATGGGTTCCAACTTTTGATAATGCCCGCTATCTCTATGGCGAGACAGAGTTCGAACACTGGCGCGGAGAAGGCGAAGGCGACTACGGCCCTCTTCTCGCGGACTCGATTATGCCCGTCTTCGATGCGGGGCTGGTCGACCTTGTGCAGAAGGATCAGCAGATTTGCCCCGAAATCCGGCTCGTGCCAACACCGGGGCACACCCCTGGGCATGTCAGCGTCATGATCGAGTCGAAGGCAGAAAGCGCCCTGATCACCGGCGACTTTCTTCACCATCCCTGCCAGATCGTTCATCCGGAGTGGAGTTCCTCGCCCGATGTCGATCGGCCGCAGGCCATCGCAACCCGGCGCGCAATGTATGAGAAATTAGCCGGATCTCCAACTTTGATGATCGGGACCCATTTCGCGACGCCCACGGCGGGGCGTCTTGTCAAGGACGGCGATACATATCGTCTGGACGTCTAGTTCCGTGACATCTTTAGCGGCGCGCAGGATCGGCCGCACATCTCTCGAGGTTACGGAACTTGGATTGGGTGCAGGCCCTCTAGGTGATCCGGATGAGATCATTAGCGAGGCACAAGCCGAAGCCACGCTCCAAGCCGCATATGCTGCCGGCGTTCGGATGTTCGACACAGCGCCCTGGTACGGTAACACCAAGAGCGAGCATCGCGTTGGACACTTTCTGCGCCAATGCCCGCGGTCCGAATTCCGTCTCACCACCAAGGTCGGGCGTATCTATTCGCGACCCGCGGA
>DJKK01000257.1:2062-16435 GCA_002434595.1 Alphaproteobacteria bacterium UBA6544
ATTTTGCGCTCTTACGAGCAAAGCCTGCAGCGCCTCGGGATCAATACGGTCGACGCCCTTGTAATACACGATCTCGATTGGCGGCATCAAAGGGATGAAGAAGGCGTCACAGCTTGCTTCAAGCAACTGATAGACGGCGGCGGATATGCCGCACTCGATGAGCTGAGGTCGTCCGGAGAGATCAGAGCGATCGGTGCCGGTATGAACTTCACCGGCCTGATCCCACGGTTTCTCCAGTACTGCCATCTCGACTATTTCCTGATGGCGATGCCCTATACGCTGTTGGATCAGGCGGCTCTCGATGAGGACCTGCCGCTCTGTGAGGCGCGCGGCGTCAGCATCTTCATCGGCGCCGTATTCGCTTCCGGCATTCTCGCAACAGGACCGTCGGAAGGGGCGCTCTATGCCTATCAGCCGGCGGAAGACGACGTTATAACGAAAGCCCGTGGAATTGCCTCTGTCTGCGAACGGCATGGCGTAACGCTACCCGCGGCAGCGTTACAATTTCCCCTTCACCACCCTGCGGTCGCCACCGTGATCCCAGGTGCGAACAGTCCTGAACAAGTGATCGCCAACGTCGCGGCCATGAATCATAACATTCCGAGCGATCTCTGGGCTGAATTGAAAGCTGAGGGACTGCTGCGCGAGGACGCACCCACGCCACAATAGACATCTCTATCGGGCGTAGAACGATCTATTCGCTTAGGGCGCCTCATAGCAGTCGGTCACCTCGGCAATCAGCAGCTCCTTTTCGTCGGCGACATTAAAAAGCGTCACCGTGGCCGTCACGAACGTGTTGTCGAAGCGGGTCCGCACGTCCGTGACAACCACAGACAACCCGACGGTATCGCCTGCAACGACCGGAGATTTGAACCGGATGTTCTCATATTTCACCGTGAGGCACCGCGAGAACACCGACACCTCAATGCAATTCTGTAACAGCCGCGGAATGAGCGAGATGAGAAGGTTTGCCGGCACGATGCGCGGCGCCGCCCCAGCACCATGTATCCACTGTCGGTCCTCGGAAATCGTATTGAATGCGTCGATCATCCTATCCCGGATAACTACCGTCTCGCTGGATTTGACCGCGTCTCCGACGTGATCGACGAGCTCTGCCGCCTTCGAAACGGAAATCATCGGCCGCCCTCCGCCTGTAGCAACATCGCACTCCCCAATCCACCCGCCGCGGCAATAGCAGCGAGCCCAATATCTCCCGGATCGCCGGACCGCAACGCGTGAAAGAGACGGACGGCAAGAATCGCCCCAGAAGCACCGATCGGATGCCCCCAGGCCAGAGCGCCGCCGCGACAGTTCACACGGCTCGGCTCCAGACCGATCTCCTCAATACAGACCATGGCCTGCACGGCGAACGCCTCCATCATCTCCGTCACAGTCACTTCTTGAGGCGCGATTCCGAACTGGGTCAGCAGTTCGACAGCCGGCGCAATCGGTGCAAGTGCCGGATAGGCCGTATCACCGCCCTGCGCCTTTACCCCCAAGAGACGAGCGGGTCGACGGACTTTTTTGGAAGGTGCGCCTACGGCCTTATCGTTCGTCACGACGACGACTGCTGCCGCGTCGGCTTCGACCGCCGTGGTAGCGGCCGTCACGCCGAAATCATCGTCACCCTCGAGCGGCTGCAAACGGGCGCATAAACGCGGTGACAGCCGCCGCGTAAATTCGTCGGCGTGCAGCCCCGCCACCGCTACAATCTCCTCCGGGGATTCGGATTGGGCCCCGGCGCGGCGATGACTTTCGACGGCATAGGCATCCTGCGCGGACCGTCGAATGCACCGCTGCGCCGCCAAATTCGCGGCGGACGCGATCATATCGGGGTCGTGTTCAGGCCACGGTGAAAACGGTGGACTATCGTAGGCAACAGGAACGTCACCCGCCGATTTAGGCCGCCGTTGGCGGATCGGTGACCGGCTATAACTCTCGAGGCCACCGGCAATCACGACGTTTGCCATGCCGGACGTCACTTTCGCGGCTGCGAGCCCGATGGTGTCGATGCCACTGCAACATTGCGTGTCGACCGTCGACGCGGGCACGTTCACCGGTAGCCCGGCCGCCAGGGATGTCATCCGCGCCGGGTTTCCGCCGCCATAGAGAGCGTTTCCTAGGATGACCTCGTCGACCTGATCCGGGCGCAGCCCAGCGTCGTCAAGCGCCGCCTCCACGACCGGTGCCGCCAATTCCCATGCCTCAAGTTCCCGAAACGCCCCATTGCGAACGGCAACAGGTGTCCGGCGGCCGGCAATGATGAACGCGTCGGTCATCGTAGGGTACGAGTGCTCCCGGAGTTCAGCCATTCGCGCAGTCGTGGCATATCGGGTTTCTGCGATGCCGTCATGGGCCAATCATCGACTTGATGGAATCGTGTCGGGACCTTGTGCAGAGGCAATCTCTCGCGACACCAAGCCGTCAACTCGCGCGATGAGCAATCGCGTCCTGATTCCAGTTGCAGCAGTGCCACGGGCCGTTGCCCCCGACGGGTATCCTCGATGCCCATCGCACAGGCATATTTCACCGACGGATGCGCCGCCACGACTTCTTCGAGTTCTTCTGGATAGATGTTCTTTCCCGAAGAGACGAACATTCTGTCGGATCGCCCGGTCAGGAAGAGAAACCCCTCTTCATCGAGATAACCGAGATCACCGACAAACAAAGCGTCGCCGTCACGTTCCAGGGTTGGATTGTCTGCCAATTCATACCCATCGAATAACAGCGGACTCTCTACAAAGATGCGCCCAACGCCGCCAACCGGAAGAGCCTCGCCCGCCGCGTCACGGATTTGGACGGCGATTCCGGGAAAGGGCTTTCCAACGGAACCGGACGGTGTCTCGCCATCGCGCGCATAGGTGATGTAGCTGTGTTCCGACGTGCCATAGAACTCACAGATGAGTGCGTTCGGAAACAACCGGCGGAGCGGTGGCTTCAGGGCATCTGGCAATTTCGCGCCGGACACAAGGATCAGCCGCACCGATTGAAGGACCGTTCCGGCGTGCGCCGCCGCAACCAGGGCATCGTATTGCGTTGGAACGCCATAGACGACGGTGCCGCCGGTCTGTGCGATGCTGTGGAGGATCCGGTCTGGGCGAAAGCGTTGATAGATCACTGTCTTGCCGCCGGCGTAGAGGCCGCGGAACACCGCATAGACGAAGAGCGAATGCGCGAGATTGCCAAGTGAAACGAATACGTCGTCACCCGACAAATCGAAAATCTCGCCGTCGCGGCGAAAGCTTTCCAACCAAGACAATTGATTGCGACGGAACCCCTTCGGCGTGCCGGTCGAACCGGACGTAAATCCCGTGTAGAAGGGTGCGCGAACGTCAGCCCGTGGCAATAAATCCAAAGGCGCCTCTCCTCCGCATTCTCCTTTCAGAAGCAGCTCGATATTTGCTGCCCCAATCACGAGGTCCGGACCAAGAGTTTCTGCCACGGAAGCCCGGATATTTTCTGGCCATTCCGGGTCAAACATCTGAAAAGACTTCCCGGCTTTGAGCGTCGCGCACATGGCTACGACCAAATCCGGTCCGTTCGGCAACGTAATCGCAATTCTGTTTCCTGGAACCGTCGCGAACAGCTGTCGCGCAAAGCCATCCACTCTAGTCGCGAATTCCGACCACAGGATTTCCGAACCATCGAAATCAAGCGCGACGCTACCGGGCGACCGTTCCGCATGACAACGGACGCGCGACGCAATGTCCGTTATCTCCTGCGTCACTGCCTTACAGTCTAAATTCAATGGATTAAGGCTCGATTGAAAGCATAGCGCCGCCCGGGCCGAAAAGCGTCCGGGCGGCGCACCGACCGTCCAAATTAGGACAAATCTCCAAGTGCCGTCGTGGCGTGCCCTTCGGCGTCGTCAACGGCATAAGCGTTGATTACCTTGCCGTCCGGCCCGATCACGACGCCCATTCTGGAGGGGCGTTCCTGATCCGCGCTTTCCGCGGCGCCGTAAGCCATGGAGACTGATTTATCGACGTCACACAGAAGATCACTCGGCAGGCCTACTTCGTCCCGCCATTTCTTCAAATCTTCGGTCGCGCTGAACGTAATGCCGAGAACGACCGTATCTTTGTCTGCAAAATCCTGGGCTCTAGCACGGAACCCGTTGGCTTGCTTCGTTCAATTATTGCCGAACGCTCGTGGATAAAACCACAGCACGACGTGTTTACCCGCATGATCCGACAGACTTACATCCACCCCATCCTGATTGGGCAGCGTAAAGGCTGGCGGCACGCTTCCGATTTCCGGTAGGCCCATCGTTTCCTCTATATCGATTGGTTGCAACACTGTGTTGGAATCTAGCGCCGCCAACGCGCGGCGCAAGCGCGTTTCCTGGCCGAGCACGGCGTGGTGCCGCGACATACAGCCCGCAATCGCAATCCCCTCAACAAACCGGAAAGTCCGTCTAAGTCACTCAGACCGAGATCATTCCCTTCCCCGCCTGGCCCATTAACTTATACGATGAACGTGTTCGACGATAATTTGAAAGACCGGTTGCCATGAGCGCCTTACCAGACTCCACTCGAGACGAGACTACCTATCAACGGATCCAAGTGGTTCCTCTCGCCGGCTCGCTCGGCGCGGAAATCGGTGGCGTCGACTTGCGCCACCTGGACGATGCGGATTTTGCGGAAGTCCATCGCGCGTGGCTCCAGCATCAGGTCATTTATTTTCGTGGCCAGACGATGACGCCGGACGAGCATCTCGACTTCGCGAGGCGTTGGGGAGATATACATATCCATCCCTTCAACGCACCGATGGAGGGATATCCCGAAATCCTGCAGATCCTGAAGACAGAGGCCGCCACCCGCAACAACGGCAATCGATGGCATTCGGACCAGATGTACACCGCTGCACCAGCAAAGGCGACGATACTGCTGGCGCGTGAAATGCCGCCCTACGGCGGCGACACGATGTTTTCCAATCTCTACCTCGCCTATGAAACACTCTCTGACGGTATGAAGGAGATGCTTTCCGGCCTGAAGGGCGTCCACAACGGCAACAGTTCCAAGAATTTTCTCGGTGGTAGCCGGGCCGCGCAGGCCAAGATGGGCCTTATTCCCACGCCTCAGAAACACCCTGACCCGGACGTACAGACGGTATCCGTCCACCCCATCATTCGCACCCATCCCGAGACCGGTCGGAAGGCTCTCTATATCGGCAGTCATACCGAGCGGTTCGATGGCATGACCGATGACGAAAGCAAGCCATTGTTGGACTACCTGATGGCACACACGAGCCGTCCGGAGTTCATTTGTCGTGTGCGCTGGGAAGTCGGTACGTTAACCATGTGGGACAATCGTTGTTGCCAGCACTACGCGCTTAACGACTATCAAGGTCAGAGGCGCTGCGTTCATAAAATTACGGTGAAAGGGGATACTCCCTTCTGATGCAGCTGCAACCTGATACCCATGGTCTATGGGCCGCCACGGCGCCATCGTCACCCGAGACATCTACCCTATCCGAAGCGGTCGAGACGGACGTAGCGATCGTCGGCGCCGGGTTCACGGGGATGTCCGCGGCACTGCACCTCTCCGAGGCCGGCATTGCCGTCTCGGTCGTGGAAGCAAATGAAGTCGGGTTTGGCGGTTCTGGTCGGAACGCAGGCCTCGTCAATCCGGGGTTCTGGTTGCCGTTACCGGACATGATCAAGGCGCTCGGCCAGGACGCCGCGGAGCGCATGATCGACGAACTCGGCCATGCGCCGACGGTCGTCTTCGACCTGATCGAGAAGCATGACATCCAGTGCGAGGCTGTTCGCGCCGGCAATTTGCACATGGCGCACTCAGCGAACGGCTACCGCGAACTCGTCGGCCGCTGCGAGGAATGGGCGCGGCGGGGCGCACCCGTCGAAATGCTGGATCGCAGCACCGCAGCGGAGAAAACCGGGACGAAAATCTATCACGGCGCCATGCTCGACCGTCGGGCCGGGACGATTCAACCGCTCGCCTATGTCCGAGGGCTGGCTTCTGCGGCACTAAAATCAGGGGCCAAACTCTTTACCCAGTCACCGGCGACGGCAATTTCGCACGACGGGGAAAGATGGACCGTCAAGACGCCGGGTGGCGAGGTCCGGGCGAACCGGCTATTGGTCGCGACTGGCGGATATGGGGAGGGCGCGGAACAGGCACGTCATTCGACCGTTCCGTATTTTTATTTCCAATGCGCAACAAAGCCCTTGAGTCATAACATTCTGCCGGAGATTCTCCCCGACAAGAACGGCACCTGGGACACTCATCCCGTGCTGAAGTCCTTCCGGCTCGACGCCGAAGGTCGTCTCATTTGTGGCAGTATCGGGCGTTTCGATGGCGGCGGAAACCTGCACAAGAGCTGGGCCAGCCGGAAAATGCGGGGAATGTTCCCGCAGGTGCCCGAGGAATCGTGGAGCGAAGCGTGGTTTGGCCGGATCGCCATGACCAATGATCACCTACCGCGTCTCAAGGAAATCGGACCTGAGGGATTTGCAATTTATGGTTACAACGGCCGCGGCATCGGACCGGGCACTGTATTCGGTCGGGCGGTCGCAAACTATTTCAAATCTGGCGACCGGGCCGCGCTCCCCTTCCCGCTTACATCCGACGCTCATGAATCCTTCGTCGGTATCAGGGGCGGCGTCATCGAAATGGGTGCTCGCGCCTTTCACACCATCGACGGCTGGCTCTGAGCGTTACCAGTCCTGCGTGTCGTAGGTAAAGCGGAAGCCCTCGTCCTGCGGCGCAAATCCACCGCAAGACGGCAGCGGAAAATGCATCATGCAAACGAGTGTGTCGGTTTCTGCATAGGTATCCATAAACTTACGGCGGGTATCTACCGCCATCGGCGGGTCAAAGTCGGGCCGCGCGCGCCATTCCGGATGCACGCATTGCACCGGGCAATGCATCAAATCTCCGCCTACTACAGCTCCGACCCCGTTTGACTGGAATCGGACCGCGAAGTGATCCGGCGTGTGTCCTGGCGTCGGTTCGAGCCAGACTTCGTCGTCAAGTGAATAGTCGCTCGAGATCAGTTCGGCCTGTCCGGATTCGACAACGGGAAGCACACTGTCGATCAGCGACAGCGATGCGGCGGGATCTTCTTGCGCTTTGAAAATTTCTAATTCCTCTTTTGATATAAGATACTTGGCATTCTTAAACGTCGGGACCCATCGACCATCGACGAGCTTTGTGTTCCAGCCGACATGATCATGATGCAAGTGGGTACACATGACGTAGTCGATGTCTTCCGGCTGGAGGCCCACCGCCGCCAGGCTTTGCATATAGGTATCATCCGTCTTCAGATGCCAGCCTTCGCGGTGCGGCCGGTTCTTGTCATTGCCAACGCAGGTATCGATCAAAATCGTATGATGCGACGTTCGAACAACGTAGCTCTGGACCGGTAAGACGATTTCCGTGCCTTCCGGATTGAGCGCCTTCTCCGCAATCAGCCAAGGCTTGTAAGGTTCCCACTCCGCTGCCGGCGTATTCGGAAAAAAATCGCCCGTCGGCACCCGCAGAAATAACTCGTGCACACGCGAAATTTGCAAATCCCCAACCATGCGGTTCTTCATCGCTCACACTCCCCACTTCAGCGCCTATCCTATAGGATGGACACAAGCAATCGCATGAAAAAAGCATAGCCGCCTTATGCCATCCAGCCATCCCAAAAGGTCATCTTCGTTCCAGATGCCGATGCCCTGACATTTGAAGAAGACCGCACCGAGGCCAAACGGCGGGACATCGTCGTCCGCGAATTGACATTACCCCCCCTTCTCCGGTCATCCGATCGACGACAGAAAGGTCCATTTTGACGCCATTGCCGTGCATATCGCTGCCGCGGCCCAAGGAATGCGGGCGCAACAACGACAGGGACGCCTCGCCGCGATCGGCCGCAACAACGGGGCGGCCAGCTCGCCTCTGGGCTCTGGCAACAACAATGGCGCTCAATGCCATCATCCTCGTCGGCGCCATTCCGGAAATCAGCCTTTACCCGAAGAAGAGCAACAGTCCCTCCGCCGTCAAATTCCGCAACTCCCTGAGCAGCGACGTGGAATACACCCGAATTGATGAGATGAAGCCGCTGGACATCATTAATTCATCTAAAAATGGGGAAAACCCAATGTCTGCTGCAGTTTGGTCTCAATGACCCCTATATAGACGAGACCACGATTGCCGTCGCTTACATGCTCGCTTTCGACTATCGTGTCGAATGGCTCGACGACGATCACGCAATGGTGTCGCCGCACTCACTCGAACAGCGCCGGGCGTTTATCGAAGCGGCCTTTACACCGAAATTAACCGCAAAATAAATGTCAAATGGCGAAAAAGACCGTTTCGTCATCGCCGCCGACTTGAACGTCGAAACGATAGACGATGCCTTTTTTCGTTTTCTTGCGCCGTGCGATCAACGTATCGCGGCGGGCGGCATTGACGGAAGAGAGCACGGGATCAATCTCGTTAGCTTCTTCCTCATCCGAAAAATAGAGGCGCGTGAAGAGATGAATGTCTGTGGCCGCTGCAAACAAAGTCAGATTTATATGCGGCGCTTGCGGCGCATTACCCGTGCTCGGAACACTGCCAGGCTTAATTGTTTCGAATTCGAACTTACCTTTGCTACCGGAGGACACTCGGCCGAACCCACTGAATTTTTTATCTAATTGGGCCTCATCTCGGTCATCCACAGGAGAATTATAGCGCCCGGCGGCATTTGCCTGCCAAATTTCTAGCATTGCGGCACGAAGCGGCTTGCCATCGGCATCCAAAATGAGCCCTTCGACATGAATGCGTTCGCCCTTCGTCTTCTTTCCGGCCAGCTTGTTGTCCGTAATTCCCGACTTGCCGTGGCCTTCGGGCGTCAAAATGTGATGGAAAAACGGCCCGATGGTATTTGATGCTGTTTGTTTCGGCATCGTTACTTCTCCATCGGCGTGGCGTCGCGGCCACGGAGCACGATATCGAAGCTATACCCCGCAGCATACCCCATAATCGACTGCTCCGGCGCGTATTTCACGATTAGTCGCTCCCGTGCAGCCTTGTTGGTGACCGCCTGGAAGACAAAATCATCATCCTGAAGAGGATCGCCTGGAAAATAACATTGTGTAATCAGACGCTGTGCGAAGCTGCCGCCGGTAATTGAATAGTGTATATGCGCCGGGCGCCAGCGATTGCCGAGACGTGTAATCGGGTAGGCACCAGGGCGAATGGTCGTAAACCGGTACTGGCCATCTGCGCCGGTTACGCAACGACCTGTCCCGTGGAAGTTCGGATCTGCCGGAGCATCGTGCTGATCGCCCTTATGCGCGTAAAGCCCGGCTGCATTTGTTTGCCATATCTCGATTAATGCGCCGGGGACCGGACGATCTTCTTCATCGGTCACGCTACCGGTGAGAATCATGCGTTCGCCAATGGCTTCCTTGCCTTTCTTCGCCGCATTTTTCGTCAAATCGGCGTCGATCTTCTTTACCGCATTGAGTCCGAAGACGGGTCCGGCCAGTTCGGACAGAGATTGCTTGATAGGCACGAGACGCTTGGTCGCCGACGACTTTGGCTGGACGGTTCGGTCGAGCTTCTTTAAGGGCGCGAGTGTCGGCATGGTGATGTCCCTCTCAAAAATTCTTTTTCTAACGTTAGCCCAATGCATTCCTCTTAGCCAAGTGCACGAAACACAGCATCCGCGGCATCCAAAAATGGTTCGTCGCCACCTAAGTGCCCAATCAGTTGTAATCCGATCGGTAGCCCGGCCGACCCCGTGAACAGCGGTAGGCTGATACCCGGCACATGCATGGCCGTCCAGACCCGGTTGAAATGGGCCTGACCGATTGTCGTGAGATCCTCTGGCGCCTCGCCATTGGCGCTCGGTGTGATCAGCAGGTCAATGCCGTCGAGAGATTCGAAAAACCGATCCCTATAATCCTTGATTGTCGCAAGACCCCGCCGATAGGTGTCATAAGACAGGCGCCATCCCAATTCGAGACGGCCGTCCTTTACCCGCTGGCTCAGCAAGTCGCGATGATTGTGCCACTCATACGCCAATGCGCGCGCGAATTCGAAGGCACTCACAACATCGAAGGCCTCTTCTAGATCGTCGAATCCTTGAGGCAGCTCGAAATCAGTAACATTGGCCCCCGCTTCCGAAAGCCGAGAGGCCGCGCCCTCCACGTTAGATTGCGTCGCCTCGTCCGCTTCCGCCCAATGCGGGGTCCGACAAAGGCCAATTTTGAGATCGAATACGGACACAGGGACGATCGGGCGATAGGGCAGTCCCATGGTCACGGCGCGCATCAGTGCCTGGTCTTCCATGGTCCGGCTGAGCATGCCGAGCGTATCGACACTACGTGTGTTGTCATGCACACCGAGCGGGTTGTAATCGCCGTAACTCGGCTTGTAACCGATGCACCCGTTGAAGGCGGCTGGCCTGACGATGGAGCCACCAGTCTGAGTGCCATATGCAACTGGCACCATGAAATCCGCGACGGCAGCGCCAGAGCCGCTGGACGAACCTGCCGGCGAATGTGCCGGATTATGCGGGTTTTTGGTCTTTCCCGGCGTCATATGCGCAAATTCGGACGTCACCGTCTTGCCCAGGATCAGTCCACCCTCGGCACGGCACATGGCGACACAGGGCGCATCATAGTCCGGCCGATTCGCGGTATGAATCGGGCTCCCGTGCCCTGTCGGCATGTCTTTGGTATCGATGATGTCCTTAACGCCAATCGGCACTCCGCGCACCAATCTGCCGGAGGTATGTGCATCGATCGCACGGGCGTCGGCAAGAGCCGTCTCCGGGTCAAGGTACATCCAAGCATCGACCTCAGCCTCACGCGCCTCAATGCGCTCAAGGCAAGCCGCCGTCACCTTTTCGCAAGTTGTGTCGCACGTTTCGATCATGCGCGCGATTTCCGTCGCCGACAGCTTCCAAAGTTCCGTCATCAGGCTATACTCCGCATTGCCCCGGCGAGCCTCGCCGTCTACATTTTCTCTCGACAGTCAAATGTGGGGAACGCGCCCAGGGGCAAGCGGCGTGGAGATGGATATGACCGAGATGATCCAACCGACAGGCGGCGGCGTAGGCGCCTTCGTGAATGGCATCGACCTTGCGGACAGCCCGTCCGATAACATGGTCGGCGAATTGCGGAATGCGCTCGGCGAACACGGCGTGCTATTTTTCCGAAACCAGAACATATCGCCCGAAGCCCACATGGCGTTTGCCGAGAAGTTCGCACCGATCAACATCAATCGCTTCATCGCCCACGTGGACGGGTACCCCAAGATCACTCAGGTCCTGAAAGAACCAGACCAAAAAAAGAATATCGGCGGCGGCTGGCACACGGACCACACCTACGATACGGAGCCGGCAATGGGCTCGATCTTGCTGGCGCGCGAGACGCCAAAACATGGCGGTGACACCATGTACGCCAGCACCTGCCGCGCATATGAAACCCTGTCAGACAGTTTCAGCAAGACGCTGGATGGTCTGAAGGCGACTCATTCGAGCCGCCATGTTTTCGGTCCCCAGGCACGCTACGTCCAGAAGAACGAGGATACTGCCGGCCGGCTTGGTAACAACGAAGCCGCCACCCAGGATTCCGTTCACCCGCTCGTCATCACCCATCCCATCAGCGGCAAGAAGTCGATCTATGTGAATCCGGGTTTCACGACGGGGATCGAAGGTTGGAACGACGCTGAAGCAGAGCCGTTCCTGAAAATTCTATACGACCACATCGCAAAGCCCGAGCACACCTACCGTTTCCAATGGGCCCCCGGGTCAATCGCTTTCTGGGACAATCGCGCAACCTGGCACTATGCCGTCAACGATTACCACGGCGAGCGGCGCCTGATGCATCGCATCACCATTGAAGGCGAAGCGCTGGCGGCGTAGCATCACCTGCTATCTTCAGGGGCAAGAGGTCTCCTCCCCAATCCCGGACGCCCCGCCCGTCACCAAAGCCACCTTGCCCGCAATCCTGCCGGTCACGGTACCGCACCCTATTTTCTTTAGATTCCCCGACGCGAAGCGATCCGGAATCCAGTTAGCCCCGATCACCCTTCTCTCCTGAGTCCCGGGTTCGTCATTCGGACGCCCCGGGATGATACATAATTTCAATTCCCGAAGAACACGCCGTCCTTGAAGACGACTGGAACCGTTTTATTGGCCTCCGAGTCACCTCCCATCGGATTGCCGCTACGGTCGATACGATCCTGCTTCGCCTGCTTCTGGAAGTTTGGCGAACCGATGCGCAGCATGACGAGGCATTCGTCCTCGCTCGTCGCGTAGAACCGGTAGAGCATGCCCTTCGGCATCATGATGCCCTGATTGGCTGAAAGATCGACTTCCTCATCGTCAGGACCGAAGAATCGCGCACTGCCCTGCAGAATGACAAAGACATGATCTTCGTCGACATGGGCATGGAGCCCATTCTCGCCGCCCGATGCATAGACCTTGAGGCGGACCGAGAGGTCTTCGGTTGCCGCCAGCACGGTATCGGTGCGGCCTTGATCCAACATTTGCGCCTTCAGGCTAAACAGTGTCGGCGCATCTTCCTTCGTCGCCGCGATCTGGTCCTTGAAGATGTCCTTCGCCGTCATCGACGGTTTCGGAAATGCGATATCGTTCATGGTTCTCTCCTTGCTTGCTCCATAGTCGTCATCCCCGCGAAGGCGAGGACCGGGGAAATTCAAAACTATACTGCTGAATTCCCGCCTTAGCCTGTCCTCGCGGACGCGGGGGCGGGAATGACAGTGACGTCTATCACCGCGCCAGCGGGCCGCGAATCAAACGGCCCGGCAGCGCGCCAGTATGCTCGTTTTCCTTCATAACGACTGCGCCCGCAACGATGGTCGCTAACATGCCGTCGGCATACTGCTTCACGCGTTTCGAGCCAGACGGCAGATCGTTCACGACTTCCGGCATGCTGGTCTCGACCGTGCCCGGATTGAAGATCGCAACCCATGTCCCGCTTCCACCGAAAAAGCCCGCCCAAGTACCTGCGGGCACGCAATTTTTCCTATCAATGATATAGCCTATTCGACCTCCGGGTCTATCAGCTTGCAGATGCTGCTCATATCGAGGTCGCCGTGACCGTTATTAACGTGCTGCTGGAAGGCCGCTGTCGCTGCCGCTCCGATCGGCGTCGGCGACGCCGCCATTTGCGAGGCCGCTTGCGAGAGTCGCAGGTCCTTCAGCATCAGCTTCGCCATGAATCCCGGCTTGAATTCGTTGCTTGCAGCGGAGCCCGATACTGCCCCCGGCATCGGACAGCCGTGCTGCACGACCCAGGAACTGCCGCTCGAGGTGGAGATCACGTCCTGCAGGACCGCCCTGTCCACACCGAGCTTCTCGCCGAGCGTGAACGCTTCCGCGGTCACCAACATGATGGAGCCCGCGATCATGTTGTTACAGATCTTGACGACCTGTCCCTGCCCCGGCCCGCCGCAATAGACGATGTTCTTTCCCATCCCCTCAAGGATTGTCCGCGCCTTGTCGAACACCGCTTTTTCGCCACCACACATGAAAGTCAGCGTTGCCGCGTCCGCACCCGTAGTGCCGCCGGAGACCGGCGCGTCGATCATCTGGAAGCCCGCCTCGGTCGCCGCCTCGTGCACCGCGACCGCGCTCTCAACATCGATAGTCGAACTATCGATGAAGATCGTGCCCGGGTCCGCCGCGCCGATGACGCCGTCGCCGAGGAACACCTCACGCACGTTCGCGCCGACCGGCAGCATGGTAACCACGTAATCGACATCCTTCGCCGCATCCTGCACCGTGGCGGCGCGCTCCGCCCCCGACTGGACGAGGAAGTTCACCGCCTCTTCCGACAGGTCAAAGACCTTAAGGCTGTGTCCTGCCGTGATCAGGTTGCGTGCCATTGGGCCGCCCATATTGCCGACACCGATAAATCCCACTTTCGCCATTTCTCTACCTTCCCCCGGCGGCGCCTTTCGATAAGCTCAGAACAACGCCCTTAGTTGCAATTTCTGGCAAATCGTCGTCCTGGTCTTGTCGAAGGGCGACGGTTCACTGGTAATCTCATCAAAGAAAAAGGGTATCTTCCCGAGCCTCCTGAGGCTGTCGAAGGACGAAGGGGACACCATCCTCTACTCAATCATTCCTTTTCCGTTTTGGACAAGGCCGGACGGCCTTCGCGTCCGGGTCGTATTCGTTCCGGTCGGTAATCGCGAGGCTCTTGCCGTAGATGTGGAGCGACAGGGAAGGCACGTCGCCCTCGTTGTGGACGCTGTGGATGTCGTCCGGCAGCAGGGTGCAGATATCGCCGTGGGTCATCATCATCTCGTGGAAATTCTCGAGGTCGGCGTAGCCTTCCTTCGAACCGTCATCTTTGCGCAGCCAAGTGACGTTCTTCTCCGCTCCGTCGATGCCGACGACGCA